>CAYJFC010000046.1:0-1523 GCA_964369625.1 uncultured Muribaculaceae bacterium | reverse complement strand
TATATCTTATATATAATTATTGTTGTAGTAACAGTGTTAGTGATTATCTAACACTTTTTTATTGCTTGTTTTTTTGACTAAATAAATCATTTTATAAAATTCATAACTAAATCAACTAAAATATTTTTTTCATTAGGATTTGATTGAGCAATTAATATAGTAATAGCAACAAGTGTATTATTATCTATAATTTGTTTATTATCTTTATATAAAATATTATAATAATCTAAAAAGTAAATGAATAGGGTGGCGGCTATTCTTTTGTTGCCATCGATAAAGACATGATTTTTAGTGATTAAATATAAAAAGTTAGCAGCTTTCTCTTCGACAGTAGAGTATATATCTTTTTTATCATAAGTTTGATATATTACTCCAATAATTGCACTAAGACCTTTATTTTTTTCCAGTGCAAAGATATCACTTTCGTTATTGAATTTCAATTTATCTATTATACTTATACATTCTTCATAAGTAATTTTAGTTTCGTTAACTGTTCCATTAGGCTTAGTGACTGTCTTATGATCGTAAGCATCTAATAGGTTTAGTGCATCTTTATAATTATTTATGACTTTGATTATTTCATGTGCTTCTTTACCATTTAGTTTCGGGTTTATTCTACCTGCTATATCAATTAATTTTATTGTTTTTTCAAGATATTCAAGTCTTTTTTGATTAACTGCATAACCTTTTAGCATATAGTCTTTCAAGATGCTATTTGCCCATTTTCTAAAAATTATTCCTTCTTTTGATTTTACTCGATAACCTATTGAAATTATCATATCCAAATTATAATAATTGACCATATGTGTTTGTGTTTTTCCCTCAATTGCGCCATGTTTAGTGGTAGTCGCAAATTTTGCGACTACCATATCATCAGATAATTCCTCTTTTAGTGCATTATTAATATGCTTACCAATTGTTTTTATGTCCCTATCAAATAATATTGCAATTTGTTCTCGACTAAGCCATACAGTTTCATCTTTCATACTTACTTCTAACTTTATATTTTGATTTTCAAATATTATTATTTCATTCATTTTTTTATTCCTCTCGTTAATTTTTTTTAACACTATAATATATTTATGAATATATATCAAACAGCTAATTTTAGTAATTCCTATTACTTTTAAGTTAAAAAAATAATAACGTTAGTACGAAAAGATTGAAATGAAGCTATTAAAATAGATGGAAAAATTCTTTTTTTATTTGCTTGCTTTTGTTGTTTTTTTTTTTTTTTTGGTAGAATAAGGGTATATTAAAAGTAGAGGGTATATAAGAGGTGGACTTTTAAATAGAGATGGGGAGAGTTCTGTTGGTATTTTTGCAAGTGGTTATACCGCAAATGGAGGAGACGACGATTTAGTGTAAGAGGAACGTTGATTATATTAGAAGGTTAGTAGATAGACTGTTAAAGTTTTAAATCCAGACAAAAAAGACTATATAGTCTTTTTATTTGTACATTATATTAACATCTGTATTACCTTTTATTCCTGGTACTATGGCACTACTAGTTAATTGCCACA
>CAYJFC010000045.1:0-1633 GCA_964369625.1 uncultured Muribaculaceae bacterium | reverse complement strand
ATTTTGTAGAGATTGTTAAAGCATTAAAAAATGAGTATTTAAGAAAAATAATTGCAAATTATGGTTTAGATCCTAATTTAGGAAAATATCATAGAACATTTTGTGACGATTGTGAACAAACAATTAGTACACTAGAACCGGTAGAAAAATGTCCATATTGTGAAAGTAAAAGTGTTACTTTTGGAGTTTTTGATAGAATTGAATTAATTAGTGATAGATTAGAGACTAAAAGTCCTAAACATAGACCACCATACATATATCAAGTTCCTTTAGGATTTATTCCAGGAGTAGGAGGAAGAACAATAACAAAATTATTGGATAATTTCGAAACAGAAATGAATATAATCCATAAATTATCTTATGATGACATAGAATCTGTAGCAGGAAAAAAAGTTGCTGAAAATATAATTAGTGCTAGAAATGGTGATTGTACAGTTGAATCTGGTGGTGGAGGAAATTATGGAAAAATTTCTGCCAAAAAGACAAACAAAAAAGTTGCTAGTAAAAAATAGATAAAAATAAAGAGTGAACATATTAAGTTCTAAAAATTGAGTTATAGAATAAAGATTAAGTATTAATATAAACAATTAAGGAGAATAGTATGTTAAGAAACAAAAGATTTAAAATTTTTGAAAATATAAAGAACCATATACAAATAAATTTAAGAGAATATTTAACAGTTTTTTTAATTTTTGTAGTTGGTATATTTATAGGTGTATTATATATCAATAATATATCAGAACAAGAAAAACAGGAAATTATTATATATTTTCAACAATTTATATCAAATTTCAAAAATGTTGAAACTTTAAATTTACTAGAGTTATTAAAAAGTAGTATAGTACAAAATGTATTTATAGCAATAGTGATTTGGTTTTTTGGAACAACCGTAATAGGTATACCAGTAGTTTTCTTAACGATACTATATCGAGGTTTTTGCTTAGGGTATACTATATCCACTATAATAACAGTGTTTGGTGCAGGTCAAGGCTCTATTTTTGTTTTTAGTATGTTAGTTATTCAGAATATATTATTTATACCAGCAATACTTGGAATTGGAGTATCAAGTATAAGACTGTATAAATCAATAATTAAAGATAGAAAAGTAGAGAATATAAAATTTGAAATAATAAAACATACAATTTTTTCAATAATAATGTTGATTATTATTTTAGTATCATCATTATTAGAAGTATTTGTATCAAATAATTTATTCAAAATGATAGTTAATTATTTTTAGTGAATAATTATTTTTGAAAATATAAATATAGAATAAATAACTAATAATTAATTGAAAAAAAAATATATATAAAGAAAAAATATATAAAGAAAAAATATTAAAAAGATGAAAAAATATAATACAAAAAAATGATAAGAAATATAAAAGAAAGAATATAAAAATATAATTATTTTTGCAAATACTATTTACAATTTATTGATTGTTTGATATAACATAGCAAGAAACGAAAGTTTATGTAAATGAATTATTTTTATATTATAAGGAGTAGGTATAAATGGAAAGACAATTAAAATACTTTTTTGATTTTTTAGAAAATAATAAAAAATTATCTGATAATACATTACAATCATACAAAAGAGATTTAAAACAATTTAAAAAGTACATAGAGGCATG
>CAYJFC010000044.1:0-1735 GCA_964369625.1 uncultured Muribaculaceae bacterium | reverse complement strand
TCCATATATAAAGTAATAATAACCTACTAAAAATATAATATACACTGATATCAATAACAATCCTATAACTATTGATGATATTAAATAACTAAATAAAAGTGTATTTTTGCTAATAGGCGAAATATATAGATCATTAATTATATCTTTTTCTTTGTCTGCAACAATTTGTGATAAAGTTGTTAGAGCAATAGTAATACCTGCTATTGGAATTAACGATGATAACATTAAACTATCCGAAAACCAATATGCCCATTTTTCATCAATATTCATACCTATTTCTAATAAAGCATCTGCATTTTGACTTCTAAAAACTACAAAATGTAAAACAACTAAAATTATAAGTGCTATACTCGAGAAAAATATATTTGCTTTACTTGAAAAAAATATTTTTATATTTCTCTTTGTTAAAGACATTAATTTATTCATTTTCAAAAACCCTCCCAACTATATTTAAAAATACTGAATCCATATCACCTTTTTTCATTTCAATACTAGAAATATATTTTTTATTTTTATTTATAAATTCAATTAACGACAAACTTTCTTTTAAAGTAATAATAAAAGTATCAACTAAATACTCATAATCAACTTTTTCTTCGTCTAGTTTCTTACTTAATATTTCTTTGTTTTTAACATTAATAGTAAGTTTTACTATATCATTTGAATATTTAGATTTTAGATTTTCAGGAGTATCTATACACAATATTTTACCATTATCTATAATTGCTACTCTATCGGCTGCATCAACTTCTTCCATATAATGAGTTGTCAAAAATATAGTCGTTTTAAATTCTTTTCTAATTTCATTTATTACATTCCATAGTTCTTTTCTACTTTGTGGGTCTAAACCAGTAGTAGGCTCATCTAAAAATAATATTTTAGGATTCGTTAATAATGCTCTTGCTATATCAGATTTTCTTTTCTGACCACCTGACAATTTACCATAATTTTGATCAATAAATTTTCCCATTGATAATTTTTTTGATAAAAACTCTATTTTTTCTTTTAATTCAGTTTTATCAATATTAAACAAACTACCTCTTAAAATTAAATTATCATATATCGAAAGTTCTTTATCTAACAATCCGTTTTGAAAAACCACACCAATATTATCCTTTATTTCATCAATATCAGTTTCAATATTAAATCCACATACTTCTACATCACCTTTTGTTTTTTCTAATAAAGTACAAAGTATATTTATAGTTGTACTTTTCCCAGCCCCATTAACTCCCAAAAATGCGAAAAACTCATTTTCATACACATTAAAACTTATATTATCAACTGCGATAAGTTTATTAGTTTTATATATTTTAGTTAACCTAGATATTTTTATAACTTCTTTCATTTTTCCTCCATATTATACCAATAATCTATATATTAAAATTATACCACAATCTTGCTCATTTCTAGTAATATAGAAAACATTTCTGTTTTTAGAACATTTTACATCTTTCCAAAACATCAAAAAAACCTTATATTATAAGGTTTTAAACATTTATTTACGACATAGTATTACTAAAGATTCTATGTGCGCGGTATTTCCTCTGTGAATATATGACAACTATCTTGTCTATTCATTAAAAACATATTATCTTATACTAGTATTTATAAAAGAGTGAATACTATGAATACATGAATTTATTAATTATTTTTATCAATCAATTCAATTTTATTTTGAATTATATCTAAATAGTCTTTTTCAACTTGCGTCAAGTTGTTTTTTACATATAAT
>CAYJFC010000043.1:0-2415 GCA_964369625.1 uncultured Muribaculaceae bacterium | reverse complement strand
CTTTTTACAACTCTTTAATATCCCTTATTTTTATAATATTCGTAAAGTTCTTTAAATCTATTAAAATGGATTACTTCCCTTTGTCTTAAAAACAAAAGTGGATTTATTATATCTGGATCACTTGCTAAATCTATTAAATTTTCGTATGTTACTCTAGCTTTTTGCTCTGCAGCCATATCTTCAAATAGATCTGCTATAGGGTCACCTGTAACTGCAAAATATGCTGCAGTAAACGCATTTCCTGATGAGTCTACAGGGAAAACTCCTTTTTTATGTTCTGCAAAATAACCAGCAAGTCCATTTTCTTTTAATTCCTCAATGGTCGCATCTTGTAAAAGTTGCCTTACCATTGTACTAATCATTTCAACGTGACCAAGTTCCTCTGTTGCTATATCATTAAGTAGTGCTTTGCCTTTATCATCTGGCATAGTGTATTTTTGTGAAAAATACCTAAGAGCAGCACCAAGTTCACCATTTGCTCCTCCTAACTGAGTTATTAAATATTTTGCCATTTTTATATCTTTCTTTTTAATATTTACTGGAAAGTTAAGAGTTTTGACATATTTATACATAAATAGAATCCTCCTTTTCCCATGGCCAATTATTAATCCACTTATTTTCACTACTTGTATTTTCATTTAAAACTATTGGTCCATATTTTTCTACATAAACTTTTTCTATTTTTGCAAGCTGCTCTATATAATATTTCATCTGATTAAATATTTCTTTATTATCAGGATTTATATCTAAATAAAGATTTAAATCATTAATAGCAAACTCTAATTCCATAATTTTATATAAATAAGCAGTTTTTTCTTCAGCACTTTTTGGAACAAAAGGTTTATAATTTTTATAAGCATTATATTCATTTTCGAACATATTTCCAAGTACATACCCTTCAGAACTTTTTAAAGTTTTAACCTCAAAATTATTAGAGTCATTTACATTTATTACTGAATAAAGTGTAATATCATTATCATATAACATTTTTCATACCCCCTAAACTAAATTATGAATAGATAATTTATAGGCTTGTGCATTTAACCTATTTTTATTTATTTAATTAAAAATGCTCGCCAAAATAACGATAATAAGTTATAATGTATATGGTGAATATAATATGGCAAAAAGAAAAAAAACAAAAGAAGTAAAAACTGGTTTTAGCTACAGCGTTGAGTTAACTGGTTTAATTTTAATATTAATTGGAATCATAGGTTTTGGTTTCGGACACGTTGGAACATTAATTAAAAAGTTTGCAATGTTTTTAGGAGGAACTTATTTTTTTATAATTTTAATAAGTTTAATATTTATTGGGATTTATATGTTATTTAAAAGAAAAATGCCTAAATTTTTTAGTGTAAAACTTGTAGGTATATACATATTAGTAATAGCCCTACTTTCATATAGTCATATTGAATTTCTAAATGAAGAAATGACTATAGAAGCTATTTTTAAAGCAACATATGAAAATTATATGGATAGAATTGGGACAATTAATGTAGCAGATGCTCTTAATTCAAGCGGAACAACTACAATAGGTATTGGCGGTGGCTTTATTGGTTGTTTATTTATTTCATTATTTAATGCAATCGGAGGAATTACTGGAAGTAAAATAATATTAGTTATTTTAGTATTATTTGGTATTATTTTAGCCTTTGACGTTAATCTTTCTAATTTATTTAGTTCTCTTGGCAATAAATTATCATCTTTATTTAAAGGAAGTTCTAAAAAAGAAAAAGCAAGCGATGTAATTGCTTTAGATGAAAATGGAGATTTAGAGGTTGAAGAAGATGAAATAAAACCCCTTCCGAAGGACGATAAAATTATTATTACAAGTATAGATCAAATTAAAAATAAACCTGTTGTTAGCGAAATTAAAGAAGTTGTTAGTTTAAGTAAAGAAGATGAAGAAAAAGAAAATAGTTATAGACTACCTAGTTTTAATTTATTAGACCCTATAAAAGTAATCAAACAAAATACTAATACAGCAGACACTAAAAAAGGCAAAGAAATTTTGGAAAGAGTTATAAAAGACTTTGGTATAACAGCTAAGGTAGTTGAAATACATGTCGGACCTGCAGTTACTCAATATGAAATAACAGTACCACACGGAACTAAAGTTAATAAAGTAAGTAGCATTCATAAAGAAATTGCTCTTGCAATGGCAGCTAAAGACGTTAGAATAGAAGCTCCTATTCCTGGTAAAAGCACTATAGGTATTGAAATACCAAATGGCAGTATATCAGCAGTGCAGTTTAGAGAAGTTTTAGAAGCAACTGCATCTAAAGACCCTGAAAACAAAATATTTGTTGCATTAGGAAAAGATTTAATGGGAAGAAGCATATTAGAAGATATTGCTAAAATGCCTCACCTTTTAGTAGCAGGTTCTACTGGTTCTGGTAAATCTGTATGTAT
>CAYJFC010000042.1:0-2654 GCA_964369625.1 uncultured Muribaculaceae bacterium | reverse complement strand
TGATAAAATATTCAAAAAGGAGGAAACATGAATAGCATTTTATTTTTAGGGATGGATTTATCAGGAAAATCTCAAAACTCTACAGCTTTATCTAAATCTTTAAATATTCCATTAAAATCAAACTTACTGTCTATTAAAAAATCATTGTACCATGAATATGTTAATAAAATGAAAAACATGACTCTAAGCGATAAAGAAAAACTAGAATTGTTTTATGAAATATATAAAAATGACTTGGAACAATTTAATATCTCTGAGAAGTTTGAAAGTCATTTATATTGTCAAGATAACCTTGGCATTATAAGAAATATTGCTTATTTTTATTATCTAGGATATGATGCTAATCATTTAATAGAAATATTTAAACAATATCCTCATGCAAAACAAGTTTTTTATTTAACTTTTTCACCTGAAGAAAGAATGAAAAGATTAAATCAAAGAAATAAAGATAAAAAAGATGATATATACGAAAAATTACTACGCGAAAATCCTAATATGTTTTTTGAACTAGACAAATTATCTTTAGAATTATACAAAAACTTTTTTGATTGTCATATTCTTGATAATACAGATATGACTCAACCAGAAACATTAAGTTGTGTATTAAGCAAGGTGAATAATTTATGACAAAAGTGATAGCAATTGCAGGATTACCTTGTTGTGGAAAAACTACTTTATGTAACTCTATAGCAATCGACAGAAATGCCTTATCAGTTGATTTAGAATATTTTAGGACTATTTTTTTTGAAGAAAATATTAATGATAACGTTTTGAAATACACGAATAATGAAGCAATAAAAGATAATGAAGATTTAAGAACTTATTTTTTAAGATGTGTCATTTATGATAATATAATTAACATAGACGAATATGTTAATTGGTACAAAGTGATTATGATAGATATGAATAAAAAGATAAATATAATGCTAAATGATTTTGAAAAAAATAGTTATGAAATTTTTTTGAATAAATATAAACCTATAATAAAATATTCACCATTAGAAAAACCAAAATTATTAGTGTTAAATCACGCACTGCTACCATTAACCGATATTTGGAAAAATGCAAACTTATCTGTAATGTTAACAGGAGAAGAAAATGTCTTAATAGAACGCTTTGTCAACAGAGAGAAAATAAAAAAAGAAAAATATCAAAAAGATATTTTAAAACACATGAAATTATACACTATATTAAATCACAATAGTGATGCTAAAATAATATATGATACTACAAAAAATTTTATTAACATAAACGATTTCAATAATTTGTGTGAGAGGGAGAATATATGAAACCAGAAGTAAAATTTAAAAATGAAAACTATAATTACTATAATAGAGCTGTCGGAATAATTAAAAGTAATAATAAATTTTTAATTATGAACGTTGATAATGCGGCATATTTCCATATTCCAGGAGGACACATTGAAATTGGAGAAGATTCATTATCAGCTATTTGTAGAGAAATCAATGAAGAACTTGGATATACAGTAAAAAATGGAAATTTATTTTGTATACAAGAAAACTTCTATGAAAAAAAAGAAATTCCCCATCATGGTGTAGAATACTACTATATAATCGATATTGAAGAAAATGTTGATTACATTGACCGTGAAATAATTGAAAATGATCGAGGACAAGAAAAAAAATTATATGTAAAATGGGTTACAATAGAAGAACTAGAAGATATAGATTTAAAACCATTTACAGTTAAAGAATTAATGATAAATAATAAATTAAATAATTTAATTCATATCATCAAAAGAGATTAATTATGAAAGATTGTGTATTTTGTAAAATATCCAATAAAACCGAAAAAAAATTATGTGATGAACTGGTTAACACTATTTTATATGAAGATGATTTAATTATAGTTAAACCAGCGCTTGGAATGTCACGACCTAATTACTTAATGGTTTTTCCTAAAATACATATTAATGGATTTGCTGAATTAGATGAAACATCTTTATTTAAAGTAGAATCTTTTATAAATAAAATTTGCGTGGAGTATAAACAAATTTCAGGTATCTACCCTATAGTTTTTGAACATGGGTCTTTACCTCAAGGTAGACATCCACAAAGCATAACACATGCACATTTACATATTATTCCTATAAATCTTAAATCAGAGTATTTAAAAAAGTTATTTGGTTATTTAAAATTAAATGAACAATCTAGTATATTAGATTTAAAGAAATTAAAATCAAAAGATTATTGGATATATAGGAACGAAGAAAACAAATATTATATGTCACATTCAATTGATAATGCTCCAAGATCATGTTTCATCAAATTAGTTGCAGAGCAATTAGGATATGATAATTCTTATGAATGGCGAGACATAAATAATAATAGAATTAATGATGTTATTGAAACAATAGAAACATTTAAAAAACTAAAATTATAAAACTAGGTGTTAATCACCTAGTTTTGTTTTATTATAATCAGTTCATATCTATTTCACATTAAGGAGAATAACTACTCCACTTATGGACGTTTCTTTGTTAAGTAAATTATATATTATTTTACTAATATGTTCAAGGATACAAAAAAATCACTACTTTAAGATAATTTATTTTATTTTTTAAACTTATATTTAGCTGGGCCAACTTTTTCTATTAAATCATTTTCTAATAGCATTGAGATTATCTCAGTTGT
>CAYJFC010000041.1:0-2814 GCA_964369625.1 uncultured Muribaculaceae bacterium | reverse complement strand
TACTTGAAACTGTTAAAAGAACTGGTGGAGTAGTTTCTGGACCAGTACCTCTTCCAACAGAAATTGAAAAAATAACTGTTTTAAGAGCTGTACATAAGTACAAAGATGCTAGGGAACAATTCGAAAAAAGAACTCATAAGAGACTTATCGATATTAAAGAACCAAGCAAAGAAACTGTAGATGCACTTACACATTTAGATTTACCTAGTGGTGTAGACATCAACATTAAATTATAAGGTTTAAGAAAGGAATTAGAAAATGAAAGGAATCTTAGGACGCAAAGAAGGCATGACTCAAGTTTTTACTAAAGAAGGAAAACTTATTCCTGTTACTGTAGTTAGAGTTGATCCAAATTCAATATTACAAGTTAAAACAGTTGAAACAGATGGTTATAATGCTTTAAAATTAGGCGTATTTGACAAAAAAGAAAAAAATTCAAGCAAAGCTGCAATAGGCATTGCGAAAAAAGCAAACACAAATCCTAAGCGCTTCGTTAAAGAAATAAGAGATTTTGAAGGCTCTTATAATTTAGGAGATGTTATTAGTGCAGATGTATTTGCAGTTGGAGATGTAGTAGATGCTACGGGAACTAGTAAAGGTAAAGGTTTCCAAGGTGTTATAAAAAGACATAACCAATCAAGAGGGCCAATGAGTCACGGATCTCATTATCATAGAGGACCAGGTTCAATGGGAACAATGTTATATATGAGAGTACCAAAAGGTAAAAAATTACCAGGACATATGGGTGCACAAACTGTAACAATGCAAAATTTAGAAATAATTGAAGTAAACGCTGGTGAAAATTATATATTAGTTAGTGGAAATATTCCGGGAGCTAAAAATTCACTAGTATTAATAAAAAGTGCCGTAAAAAACAATCGTAAACCAAATCCAAAAGAAATATTATCATATGAAGTTGAAACTGTAGTGGATGAGGTTGAAGAAATAAAAACTGAAGAAGCTGCAGATGCTGTTGTAGAAGTTACAAATGATGTAACTGAAACTACTGAAGTAACTGAAGAAAAAAGCAAATAAGCGGGCTTTAGGAAGGAATTAATATGACAAAAATAAGTGTTAAAAACCTTAAAGGTGAAAAAGTAAAAGATATAACTTTAAATGATTCTATTTGGAATATTGAAGTAAACGATGATTGTTTAAAAAAGGCTGTTAAATTACAATTAGATGCAACAAGACAAGGTACAAGAAAAACTAAAAGCAGAGCAGAAGTTTCTGGTGGAGGAAGAAAACCTTGGAAACAAAAAGGAACTGGTAGAGCTCGTCAAGGGTCTATTAGATCAGTACAATGGAGAGGTGGAGGAATCGCGTTTGGTGTTGAACCAAGAGATTACTCTTTCAAAATCAACAAAAAAGAAAGAAGATTAGCTTTAAAAAGTGCTTTAACTTATAAAGCTAAAGATAAAGAATTATTAGTTTTAGAAAATGTAGAACTTACAAGTAATAAAACTAAAGATTTTGTAAAAGTTTTAGCTGACTTAAAATTAGAAAACAAAATATTATTTGTTTTAGGAGAAGATAGTGAAAACATTTACTTAGCTGGAAGAAATTTACCAAACGTAGGATATCTTTTAGCAAATGAAATTAATTGTCGTGATTTAGTTAATGCTAACGTGTTAGTTGCTACTGAAGATGCAATTAAAAAAATTGAGGAGGCTTTAAAATAATGAAACATTATAGTGATATTATATTTGCCCCTGTAGTTACAGAAAAATCAATGGAACTTAGAGCTAATAACGTATATGTTTTTAAAGCAGATAAAAAAGCTACTAAGCCACAAATTAAAAAAGCTATTGAAGAAGCTTTTAGTGTAAAAGTAAAAAGTGTTAATACATCTATTACTAAACCTAAAAGAAGAAGAGTAGGGAAATACGCTGGAGAGACTAAAACTTATAAAAAAGCATATATTACGCTTGTTGATGGTCAATCTATCGAATTATAATAGGGAGGATAAGTAAAATGGCAATTAAAAAATATAAACCAGTCACACCTGGTCGTCGTGGAATGACAACTCTTGCTAATAACGAGATTACAACTAGTACTCCAACTAAGTCATTAACCCTTTCTAAAAGTAAAACAGGTGGTAGAAATAACCAAGGTAAAATGACAGTTCGCCATATTGGTGGTGGAGCTAAACAAAAATATCGTTTAGTAGATTTTAAAAGAAATAAAGATGGTATTACTGGTAGAGTAGCTACAATAGAATACGATCCAAATAGAAATGCTAATATTGCATTAATTAATTATAAAGATGGAGAAAAAAGATATATTATAGCTCCAGCTGGATTAAAAGTTGATACAATAATAGAAAGTGGAGTTAATGCAGATATCAAAGTTGGTAATGCATTACCACTTGAAAATATTCCTATGGGAACAACAGTTCACTGTGTAGAACTTAAACCAGGGAAAGGTGCTGAACTTGCAAGAAGTGCAGGAGCATCTGTACAAATTCTTGGTAGAGATGGAAAATATGTTATTGTTCGTCTACAATCAGGAGAAATGAGAAAAATTTTAGGAACTTGCAGAGCAACAATTGGTACTGTAGGAAATGAAGATTTTAATTTAATTAATTTTGGTAAAGCTGGACGTACTCGTCATATGGGTGTTAGACCAACTAACCGTGGTTCTGTTATGAACCCTAACGACCATCCACATGGTGGTGGTGAAGGACGTAGTCCAATAGGACGTAAGAGTCCAATGACTCCGTGGGGTAAACCTGCACTTGGTCATAAAACACGTAAATCTAAAAAAGCTTCTGAAAAGCTTATAATAAGTAAAAGGAAGAAATAGGAGGATAAA
>CAYJFC010000040.1:0-3427 GCA_964369625.1 uncultured Muribaculaceae bacterium | reverse complement strand
TATGGTGGAGCAGAGGGGATTTGAACCCCTGTCCAATATACTGTAAAATCACAACGTCTACAAGTTTAGCTTAATTTAAATGTTTTTATTAAATGGCTTAAGACTAACCTAATTAATAAATAAGTTTAGTAAATATTCTAACACTTTACCTAAACAATAAAGTATTTATATTTTGTATATATTATACCTTTATTACAACCTACAAAAAAATCTTATAAAGGTGCTTCGTGCTTATCTATTAAGCGAATGAATAATTCATTGAAGCAAAACTACTTTTAGTTTCGTTATTTATTTGTTTATACATTTATAGTATGTCTACTACTTGCAATCATGCTTACATATACATGTCGAATCCTAAGCTGCCCCATATATACATTATAGCATATTTTATTAAATTAGTCTATTTGGCATAAAATACAAATTAGATAATATGATAATAATATGAAAAATAAATATTATATTATTTTTATACCACTTATATTAGGTATAATTACATCTTTTTTTATTAACAATGATCTTAACTCTCTTGTATTGCCACCTTATATGCCTCCTAGTTATGTTTTTGGTATAGTCTGGAGTATTTTATACTTACTAATGGGAATAAGCTTATACATCGTTAAAGAGGATAATAAAGCTATGTTAATATTTACAATACAACTATTTTTTAATCTATCATGGAGTTTTTTATTTTTTAATTTTAAATTATATGGGTTTTCTATAATATGGTTAATAATATTAATAGTGTTAGTAAGTATTATGTTAATAACATTTTTTCAAATAAATAAAAAAGCAAGCATAATAAATTATCCTTACTTTATTTGGCTTTTAATTGCTCTATATTTAAACTCCAGTATATACGTGCTTAATTAACTATATTAATGTGGCTAACTCCATTAAGAGCTAAAGTAGTAAACTCTTTTTTTAAAAATAAAGGATATGCAGCAGCTCCTATCATTGCCGCATTATCTGTACAATATTTAAAACTAGGCACTAATAAATTAACATTGTACTTATTTGTTACTTTGCTTATTTCTTCTCTTAAATATTTATTTGCTGATACACCACCTGCTACAATTAAATTTTTAATATTTGTTTCTGTAATAGCTTTTTCTAATTTTCTAGTTATTTGCTCAACAGCTCTATTTTGAAATGATCTTGCTAAATCATTAGTTCTAATTTCATTACCCTTCATCTTTTCTTTATTAACAAGATTTATAACACTACTTTTTAATCCAGAATAACTAAAATTATACGTATTATCGACTGACATTTTTGGTAAATTATATGTATCCTCGCCGGCAAGAGCAGCTTTTTCTACTCCTGGACCACCTGGATAAGGTATTCCTAGTATTCTTGCCACTTTATCATATGCCTCACCGATTGCATCATCTGTAGTTGATCCTATCATTTCAAATTCATAATCGCTATTCATTTTTACAATTTCTGTATGACCTCCACTTACTACAAGAGCAAGTGTTGGAAAACTAAAATTTGTTTCTAATCTAGGTGCATATATATGACCTATCAGATGATTTACTTTAATAAGTGGTTTATCCCAAATAAATGAAACTACTTTAGCAAATTCAATACCTACTAATAAAGATCCCATTAACCCTGGAGCATATGCTACAGCTACTGCATCTATATCATTTTTGGTAAGATTACTTGAGTTTAGTGTTTGATCTAAAACTATTGTAATATATTCACTATGCATTCTGGATGCAATTTCAGGAACAACGCCACCATATTTAGCATGCGTATCCATTTGTGTTAACACAGTGTTACTAATTACTTCTTTTCCATTTTTAACAATAGCTATACTAGTTTCATCACAAGTAGTTTCTATTGCTAATATATATACATCTTTCATATTTTATTCCTTTTCATTATATATGCATCTTCATCTTTATAATATTTTTCACGAGTATTTATAATTTTAAAATTATATTTTTCATACAATTTTATGGCAGCTTTATTATTAACATTAACTTCTAAAAAGATATCAACATTAATATTACTTATTATAAAATCTATTAGCTTACTTCCCACACTATTATTTTGATATTTTTTTAACACTGCTATATCTATAATTTCTACTTCATTAACTAAATTATTAATACTAATAAATCCTTGAATTTCATCTGCATGTTCATAAACATATATTTTGCTTACGACACTTTTAGGTATTATATAATCATTTGATATTAATCTTGCTATATTTTTTATATCATCATAATCATCAATATTAGCTTCTCTTATCAAGTTCAGCCTCTATTTTTTTTACATATACTGCTTTTACTTTATGTGCATCCTCTGGATTTTTTTTTGTAACTTTGTTAATAACATTACTATAATTTATAGCAACATTTTCCATAACATCATATTTCTTAAAAAATTCTTCGTATTCTGAATTTTTTAAATACTTGTATTCCCCAACAATATTATCATTCTTATCAAAAATACCAATGAAGTAACCATTATTTTCTTTTAAGGCAAATATTTCTTTATCTTCATTTTTAGAATATGCCATTTCCTCCAAAGACGTTACAGTCCAAATAGGAATCTTTAATAAATAAGCAAAAGTTTTAGCAACTGTTACTCCTAGCCTTACTCCAGTAAAAGAACCTGGTCCATTAACAACTACTATTCCCTCAGGAACTATATCTCCTAAGACTTTTTTTATAGTAGGCATAATAAATTGACTATTATTTTTTTGTCCTAAAACTGTTTCCTGGGCTATGATTTTATTTTTATTAAATAGCTTAATATGAATATCTATAAAACAAGTATTGATATACAAAATTTTCATTAGATCACCGACTGGCAAATATCTTCATATATTTTACCATATGGTTTTAAAATTAATAATCTTGTGTCTTCGTCAGTTATTTTAAACTCTATTTCCAATCTTTCTTCAGGCAGCTTATCAATTACTAAATCAGCCCATTCTATTATAGTTACCCCATTTTTATTGTAATAATCTTCAATACCAATATCACTGTTATCATCCAATCTATAAACATCCATATGATAAAATGGTAATTCCCCATTATTATATTCTTTTATAATATTAAAAGTTGGACTTGTAATTGTGTCTTTTATACCTAAAGCTTTGGCAAAACCTTTAGAAAAAATAGTTTTACCTGCCCCTAATTCTCCTACTAGGCAAATCACCATATTTTCAAATTTTTCACTTTCTATATTTTCAGCTAAATTTAATGTGTCTTCTATGTTTTTAGATAAATATTTATAATTCATTTCAATCTCCTATTAAAATTATAAGGTAAAAAAAAATAGTTGTAAACCTATTTTATATAAAAAATACATTAAATTTACCAAATTTATTGCAAAAAAAAAATTGGCGATTACCTATCTTTGCTTGCGCTATTGTCGGCGTATTAGGGCTTAACTTCTCTGTTCGGTATGG
>CAYJFC010000039.1:0-3577 GCA_964369625.1 uncultured Muribaculaceae bacterium | reverse complement strand
CTCAGTTGGTAGAGCATTTGACTTTTAATCAAAGGGTCATGCGTTCGAGTCGCATGCGAGACACCATTTGAAATTAAACATTAAGTTTTACTTAATGTTTTTTTGTGCTTTATATGATATACTATTATAGTAAGGGTAGTGTGTTATGAGTAAAAATAAAATGATTTATGATGTAGAAGATAAACCAAATTTAAAAGTACTTTTACTTGTAGCTTTGCAGCATCTGTTTGCTGTATTTGGTTCAACTATTCTAGTTCCCACTCTTGTAAATAATATGATAGGATATGAAGTGTTATCGATTCCGGCGGCCTTATTAGCAGCGGGGACTGGGACACTTATATATATACTAATTACAAAGGGGAAATCACCAGTATACTTAGGGAGCTCTTTTGCCTATATAGCACCTTTAGTTCTTGCGTATTCTAAAGCGGGAACTGGAGGAATATTTACTGGTATATTAATTATAGGAATAATTTACCTTATTGTGGCGCTATTAATTAAATTTGCGGGAAAAAAGTGGATTGATAAGCTTTTACCACCAGTTGTTATGGGCCCAATGATTATAATCATTGGGTTATCACTTGCATCTACTGTTGTATCACAAATAGGGTTAAATCCATCTGGTACAATTAATGTTAAAGAACTAAGTATAGCATTTGTAACATTTATAGCAACTGTAATTGTTGCTTTAAAAGCAAAAGGATTTTTAAAAGCATCACCATTTTTAATAGGGATATTAGCCGGATACATTTATTCTGTGATAATTGGAGTAATTGATTTTTCAAAAGTGATAGAAGCACCTTTATTTAGTTTTCCAAATCTTAGTTTCCCAGTAGTTGATTATATACCAAATATAAATGCTCTTCTTTTAATTGTTCCTCTTGCTATTGTATCAATTACTGAGCATATAGGAACACATTATGCTCTTGGTGTAATAGTTGATAAACCTTTATTAAAATCTCCTGGTGTTCATAAAACGTTATTTGCAAATGGATTATCAATAATATTTGCATCTTTAATAGGAGCCCCTGTTAATACAATATATGGTGAAAATACATCAGTGATAGGTATAACAAAAGTTGCTAGTACTAGAGCTGTAGCTTTATCTGCAGTATTTATAATAGCTTTAGCTTTTTCAGCAAAAGCATCTGCTTTGCTAGAAAGCATTCCTATGCCTGTTTTAGGAAGTATAACACTTTTATTATATGGTTTTATATTAATTAATGGATTGAAAGTAATTATTGAAAATAAAGTGGATTATAGCAGTTTTAGAAACATAATAATAATATCAGCTATGTTAATAATAGGATTAGGTGGAGCAGCATTTGTATTTGAAACAAAAGATACAACAGTTGCTATATCAGCAATGAGTTTAGCAGCAATACTAGGAATATTATTGAATTTATTTTTACCAAAAGATAATGATAAATAAAAAGGTATCAGTTTTACTGATACCTTTTAACTATTTTCAATTTCAAATTTACTTTTATGTGGTTCATCAAAATATAAGTTAGGGTAGTTTTGTTGTCTAAGTGCTTCATAAATCATTATAGCAACTGTATTAGATAAATTAAGAGATCTAACATCTGCACTCATAGGTATTCTCATACATGTATCTAAATGGTTTTTAAGTATGTTTTTAGGAATACCAGTTGATTCTTTACCAAAAATAAAATAAATATTATCACTTACGTTGCTATAATTAAAATCTGTGTGTGGCTTATGACCGTATCTAGTTAAAAAATAATAACTACCTTTGTTTTTGTCAAAAAATTCATTGATATTTTCATAAATATTTAAATCTATTTTATCTATATAATCAACACCACTTCTTCTTAATTTTTTTTCATCTAAACTAAAACCTAATGGTTTAATTAAATGTAGTTTAGTATTACTCGCAATGCAAGTTCTCATAATGTTTCCAGTATTTTGCGGTATTTCCGGCTCAAATAATACAATGTTTAACATGTTTTTTCCTCCTAGTAAAAAAAAGCTTAATTGCTTTTTTCAAAATCATATATTTCTAATAACTTTTCAAAATCACTAGCGTTTAAATAGTTATTGTCATTTTTATCTATTTTAACTTCAACTTCGCCATCTTTAACGAATATAATTGATGGTAGGGAAGTTAAGTTGATATCTAAGATATCATCAAGTTTATTTATAAAATTTTCATCATCCTTTAATGTAGTAATATCCAAGTAGTAAAACATAGAATGAATATTATAATTATCAATTATAGGTTTTAAATCTTTTTCAAGTTCATATTCTTCTTTATTTCCAGTGTAGCCAGTAAAAATAAAATAGCTACTTGGTTCTTCGTTGATAATTCCTTGAAGTTCTTCTAAGGTAGAAATTTCTAAACTGACTGTATTAGTATTAATTAAATAACTTTCTCTATAAGCTTCAGCATTTTGAACATTTATCCACTGAAATATGTATAAAACAGTTATAATAACTACTGTTAACATAAATGCAGCAATAAAATAATTTTTAACAGGTATATTACGTGTATTTTTTTTCATATAAATTCCTTCCTTCCTATTAATCATATCATAAAATAAGTTATCTTAGTACCATTATTCTTCATTTGACGAGAGTTTTACTAAAACTTCTCTAGGTTTAGAACCGTTTTGAGGTCCAACAATTCCTCTTGATTCTAACAATTCTATCATTCTAGCAGCCCTGTTATAACCGAATCTAAATCTTCTTTGAATAAGTGAAGCACTTATTTTTCCAGCTTCTATAGCAAACTCCATAACTTCGTTATACATAGGATCATCGCCGCCTTCACTATTAGCAGAACCGCTTGATGAAACTGGAGAGTTATTAGTTAAATCATCATCATATTTAACAGTTAATTGCTTACAAGAATAATCTATTAATTTTGCAATTTCACCATCTGATATATAACAACCTTGAATACGTTTAGGAGTGTTTTCTCCCATTGGGAGATATAACATATCTCCTCGGCCAAGTAATTTTTCAGCACCACCCATATCAAGTATAGTTCTTGAATCTATTTGACTAGATACAGAGAATGCAATTCTTGATGGTATATTATTTTTAATTAATCCTGTAATTACATCTGTTGACGGTCTTTGAGTTGCTACTATTAAATGTATACCAGCTGCTCTAGCCATTTGTGTAATACGCATTATTGAATCTTCAACTTCTTTACTAGCAACAAGCATCAAATCTGCAAGTTCATCTATGATTACCACAATGTATGGCATTTTAGCAACAGGTGACTCTGGATGTTTTTTATTTTCCTTAGCTATCCATTCATTGTATCCTGCTATATTTTTAAAGTGTTTTTCACTAAATAATTCATATCTTTTTTCCATTTCACTTACTATTTTTTGAAGTGTAATGCTAGCTTTTTTAGGATCACTTACTACAGGACATAATAAGTGCGGTATTCCATTATAATTTGTAAGTTCTACTTTTTTAGGGTCTACTAATACTAATTTAACGTCACTTGGTTTGTAGCGCATTAAAATAGATGATATCATTGAATTTATACATACAGATTTACCAGAACCAGTAGAACCTGCTACTAAAAGGTGAGGCATTT
>CAYJFC010000038.1:3305-4759 GCA_964369625.1 uncultured Muribaculaceae bacterium | reverse complement strand
AATAGAGAAAAAATAGTTAAAGCAGGAAAACTATATATAGAAAAACACGTGGAAAATGAAGTCGTACCTGTAATAAAGCACTTTCCAGGTCATGGTGTGACAAAAAGAGATACACATGTGATGATATCAATTACGAATAAAAACTTAAGTGAATTAGAAAATGAAGATATGTATCCATTTAAAGAATTGATACATAACGGAGCAGATGCTATTTTAGCAAGTCATATAAAAATATTAAAAATGGATAAAATAAATCCAACCTCTTTTTCAAAAAAAATCATATGTACATATTTAAGGGGAAAATTTAGGTTTAAAGGAATAATTATAACAGATGATTTAAGAATGAAAGCTATATCATTAAGATATGGTTCATACAAACCGATTTTGAAAGCATTAAAATCCGGAAATGACATAGTTTTATTTAAAAGTAAAAATAAGGATAAAATATTTAGTAAAATATACAGAGAAATTGAAAAAAATAAGATTAAAGAATACAAAATAAATAAATCTGTAAAACGAATATTAGAATTAAAAGAAAAATATATGATTAATGATGAGTTGATAGAGGAGAATGAAAAAACTTACAAAGAATATAATGATGGAGTTAAATACATAGAAGAACAGATAGGAAAATAGATATAGATAAGGATAAAATAAATATTAAAGTTCAATTCTAATATTTATTATAGAGTTAAAAATAAAAAATGAGAAAATAAAAAAAAGCTTACAATATGTAAGCTTTTTATTGTGATAAGAGTTTTTGAAGGACCGATAAAATTATAATAATTCAATTAATATTTCTAATTTAGATGTTAAAAGTTTAATTTTATCTTGTTCTAAATATTCATCCCATATGATAGATTCGTCTTCAGTTATAGAAGAATAAACAGCTGATAACATGTCTGAATTAGGTTCTAATAATTCAATTAGATCATCACAGTCAGAAAAATCATTAGAAAGGTTTGATATATTATGGAATATATCAAAAAAGTCATTAAGATTGTTATCAATCTCTGAACTTTCGATATCTAGCTTATAGCTAAAATCATTTTCATATAAGTCATCTTCAATAAGAATTTGTGCTAAGATATCAATAAGATTTTGTGCTAAAATTAAAATGTTAGTCATAGTTTTGTCTCCTTTAAAGTCTGTCAATATTCTGTTTCTTATCACTTTCAAAATGTCCTCTCAAGTATTATATAGTAAGACAGCATGTTATGTCAAGTTGTGGTATTGGAAGTGAATATATATTAAATGTATAGAAGTATATATTGTAAGATGACAAATAAAATATTTTGACAAAGTATATATGATTAAAAATGAGAAGATTAAAGAACTGATAAAAATATTCAAAACAGTAGTTTTGATAATAATAAATTGTATGAAGCAATATAATTTTATCTTCTGATGCACCCAAAGAGAGATAGAATAATATCTAATAAGTATACAATCTA
>CAYJFC010000038.1:566-3295 GCA_964369625.1 uncultured Muribaculaceae bacterium | reverse complement strand
ACAATCTAAAATATGTAAGTAGCTAAACTACTTATATATAATATAGAAGAAAGGAGTAGTAATGGAAGAATTAGTTGAAAAAGCTAAAAAAGGTGATGAATTCGCATTTAGGGAACTTGTAGAAACTTTAGAAAAGGATTTATATAGAATCGGTAACTTACGATTAAAGGAAGAAGAAGATATTAAAGATGCAATACAAAACACTATGATTTATACATATAAAAATATTAAAAAATTGAAGAATAATAAATATTTCAAGACATGGGTAATAAGGATTTATATAAATGAGTGTAATAAAATTTATAAAGAGCAGGCAAAAAGACAAATTAAAATAGTAAATATAAGTGAATCTTTTGAAATATCAGATCAAAATATTCATATCTCAAACTTAATAGATAAATTAAATGTATATGATATTATAGAAGAATTGGAATTCGATGACAAACTCATAATATTATTACATTATGAAAGCGGATTTACAAACAAACAAATTTCAGAAATTTTAAAAATAAATATAAATACTGCTAAAAGTAGGCTAAGTAGAGCGATACAAAAATTGAGAAAAAAATTTGAGGAGGAAAAAAGATATGAAAGAATTTGAAAAAGTATTGAAAGAATCTATGAAAAAACATGAAAATGACACTCCTTTATATATAAAAGAAACAATACGAAATGTAGATTTAACTAGTGTGAAAAAAAGGAAAAATAATGTACTTAAACGAAATATAGCTGCTGGATTAATAGTAGTTAGTTTGTCAACAAGTGTGGTATTTGCAACAAACATTTCTGACAGAGTTAATAAATTTTTCAACAATAATAAAGGTATGGATATAGCCATTGAAAATGGTTATATAGAAACATCAAAAATGGATTATGTTCATTCGGCTGGAGTTGATGTTAAGTTAAATAACATATTAATGACAGATAATAATTTGAGTTTTAGTATCAATCTTAAATTACCCGCTGATTTGGATATACAAAAAATTGAAAAATTAATGTTGTCTAATTTAATAATAGTAGACAATGAAAATCGAATTTTATATTGTGAAGATGAAAAAACATTTAACGAATTTATTAGAAATAATAGTTTGGACTATAAATATAATGAGACATTTGATGAAAATTATATAAATCCAGGTATAAACTATTATATAAAAACAAAACAAATAAACTCTAATGAAATAGAATTAGTATACAACTTAACAGCAGAAAATTTCCCTCTAAGTAAATCTATAAATATTTCTTTCGAAGAAATATTTATAGAAAGTTTAGAATCAATTAAAGGTGAATGGGATATAATGGTAGATTTACCAGAAAAATTTTATAATAGAGAAAGTGTTGAATATAAAGTTGTAGATAGTACGAATGAAAAGTTAGTAATAACTAAAGCGACTTTAAATGATACTAACATGAGAGTAGAGCTTGAAATTAAAGAAGATGTGATTTACGAAGAAAATGATACACCAGAAATCATTAATAATAAAATATCAGAAAAATTAGAAGTTCTAAAAGAAGAATTCGAAAAAGGGGATTTAAGCAATTTGCAGTTATTTGGTGAAGATGTATATATTGAAACAAGTGAAGGTGAAAAATATTTTCCAACTAATAGTAGTAGCGAAGATAGTGGATATGCAGATGATTATATGACAGGAGTAATTACTTATTGGCAAACATTTGATTTAACTAAATATGATATTTCAGAAGAGTTAATACTAAGTATTGTATACAAAGGGGAGTTAATTAAAATAAATTTAGAATGTGAATATTAAAAAATATTTTTCCTTTTTAGTGATATTTTTGTAAATACAATATATAATTTGAATATTCTATAAATTTTATAAGAATAACAAGATAGTTTTAGTTATTTTAAGAATTATATATGTAAATATGTACCAAATAAATATATACACATAGAATATACAAATTAATTAAAGAGGAGTATATTTATGGATTATGAATTATTGGAAAATAAGAATCTTAAAATAGGTGAAAAAGCACCAGATTTTTGTATAATGACAACAATGGGAGAAGTTAAATTAAATGATTATGAAGGTAAATGGTTAATATTATTCTCACATCCAGCAGATTTTACCTCAGTATGTACAACAGAAATGATAGCATTTGCTAATGCATATGATTTTTTTAAAGAATTAAATGCAGAATTATTGGGTTTAAGTGTAGATAGTAATAGTTCTCATTTAGCGTGGGTATATGATATGTTTTTAAAAACAGGAATTAAAATACCTTTCCCAATAATAGAAGATAAAAATGGAATATTAGCAAGGAAATATGGAATGATTTCAAAAGATATTAGCAATTATGAAACAGTTAGAAATGTATATATAATAGATCCTAATGGGATTGTTAGAGTGATATTAAGTTATCCAATGAATATAGGTAGATTTATTCCAGAAATATTAAGAACATTAAAAGCATTACAAACTTCTGAACAAGAAAAATTATTAATGCCAGCTAATTGGATGAGTGGGCAACCAGGAATTATACCTCCTCCTAAAACATATCAAGAATTAGAGCAAAGATTAGAGTATATGAAAGAAAACAATAAAGGTATTAGTTGGTATTTGAATTTTAAAGAAATATAGAATATAGGCGAAGTTGACATAAAGTAAAAGAAGTGATATAATTATAGTCATGTAAATGAGTATATAACTTTACTAAGATTCTAGTAGAGTTAACACTCCTAGAATTAATTTTATTTTAGGAGGAAT
>CAYJFC010000038.1:0-556 GCA_964369625.1 uncultured Muribaculaceae bacterium | reverse complement strand
AAGAAAAAGAAAGCTATAATAGGTAGTGTTATTAAATTATTATGTATGGAAGGATTAATGATATCTTCTATATTCAGTATGTTTCGGGAATATAATAGTACAATGATTTTAATGATATTATTAAATATAGGAACAATTATTTTGTCAGTTGTAAAAGGTAATATTATTAAAAAAGGCATATATATTGAAGAATGCCTTAAAGATTTTTGTAGTATTTCAATACCGCTTTCTATTTTTGTAATCATACATATATTAAACAATTAAAATGAAAGTATTAGAAAAGTGAAGATATATTAATGTCTTCATTTTTTTATGCTGTTATATAATAAAAATATAGAAGTTGGAGATGAATGTTGCATAAAATAGTAAAACTATAGACATACATTAAAAATGAATATATAATGTGATTACTTTAAAATATAACTATGTTAATAATATTAAAAAATTAAAATATTTTAATTTACCTAGTTAATTAATTCAATTAATTTTAAGATTTAATTCAAATAATCATAAAATTTAATTCAAACAATTTTAAATCAGTAATTATTTTAAATTA
>CAYJFC010000037.1:0-5203 GCA_964369625.1 uncultured Muribaculaceae bacterium | reverse complement strand
TATTACAACATACACCAGAGCTTGTCAATAGCGCTGGTGATAATAATTATAGATACTCAGGTTCAAATACAGTAGTATCTAATAACTGGGTATGTTTTGGTTCAGATGAAGCTACTTGCCCAGAAGAAAATAAATACCGAATTATAGGAATATACGATGGAAGTGTTAAACTAATTAAAAGTACTTCAGCAGGTAGTAAAGTATGGGATGCTGACAATAGTAATGATTATGAAACAAGTGATATGAAGGCATATTTAAATGGAGAGTTTTATAATGCCTTTTCATCAAACTATCAAACAATGATAAAAGATAGTACATGGAATGTTGGTGGAAATGATACATATCTTGAAACAGCATATGAGTTTTATAGAGATAATATATTGTCCCCAGTAGTAGATAAAACATCAACAGGAAAAGTAGGATTAATGTATCCAAGCGATTTTGGTTTTGCAGCATACACTGATGCATGGACAGCAGGTTTAAGTAATTATCTTAATCAAACAATAATAGATAATAATTGGTTATTTATAGGAAGCAGCGAATGGACAATTGTGCCTAACACGGAGCGCTCGGATTATGTGTGGCTTGTGATGTATAACGGGCGTATCGACAGTTTCCGTTATGTCTCCGGCAGTGACGCCTCTCGTCCAGTCTTGTATCTTGAATCTTCTGTGAAAATTTTAAGTGGAACGGGAAGCGAAGCTGATCCGTTTCGTATAGGGATGTAGAGTAGTCAGCAAACTAAAATATTATTGCAATTTAGTAAATTAAAGCAATCTATAAAAAATATAGATTGTTTTTTTGACTTGTTTTGTCGAAGTTATTGTAATAAAAAAATAAATGTTTAAGATATTATCCTTAAGAAAAGAGGAGACAACATGAGAAATGAAAAAGCATTAACAAATGACATTGTATTTAAGATATTCTTTCATGATAATAAAGATTATTTAACAATGGTAGTAAATGAAGTATTAAAACTTAATATAAAAGAAGAGGATATTAAATTTTCAAATACAGAAATAGTAGGAAGAAATATTAAAGATAAAGTATCTGTATTAGACATAAAAATAATATTACCTAGTAAGGAATGTGTATTTGTAGAGATGCAAAATGTAACTAAAGAAGATTATATAAAAAGAATGGCATATTATAATGGTAAGATAATGGAAAGACAATTAATGAGAAGTAATATGTATGAGAATATCAGAAATGTATATGGGATATTTTTTATAAATGATAGCCACGAAACATTTAATAATATGTATACAAAGTTAACTATGTGTGATATTATTAGAAGGAAAGAAGTGGGCTATCCTTTAGAAAATCATGTAATAAACTTAAGAAAACTTGAAGATAATGATTTGTTTAGTCAAAAAATGAGAAACTTTCTAAAGTATATGTCACTAGAGGATGAAGAAAGTAGGATAGAAATGATGGGCGAAGATGAAACAATAAAAAAAGTGCATGAAGAAGTTGATAGGATAACATCATCAGAAGCATATATGGATTATATGTTTTCGGTAGAAAAAGATGAGTTAGATAGAATAAATGAAATGCATTATGCAACAAAAGAAGCAACTGAAAAGGGCATGAATGAAGGAATAAAAAAAGGAATTGAACAAGGTATTGAAAATAATATTAAAGCAATGCACGAAAATAATATAGATTTAGAAACAATATCTAAGATTACTAATAAAAGCATTGATGAAATCAACAATATATTAAAAAAATAGTTATTACAGATAGATAACTATTTTTTATTGAAGTTATTTGACAAATGTGCGTATTTTTGGTAAAATTAACATGTTTTAATTCATTTTATTAAAACCGCACTAAAAAGGTTATAAGAGTTTACTCACCTTCAGGGCGCGACTTAAAGAAAGAGAGGTATGAAATGAAAGCTATATTTGAAACAGGTGGAAAACAATATTATGTAACTGCTGGTGACAAAATTTATGTTGAAAAACTTGAAGTTGAAGCTGGTGCTGATATTACTTTTGATAAAGTATTATTAGTAGATGGTAAAACTGGTATGCCATACGTTGAAGGTGCTACTGTAGTATGTACTGCTGTTAAAAACGGACGTGGTAAAAAAATTAAGGTGTTTAAATATAAACCTAAGAAAAAATATCGTAAGACTCAAGGTCATCGTCAACCATATACATGTTTAGAAGTTAAAACAATTAATGGTTAATTATGATTTTAGTTAAACATAATAGTAGTAATATAACTATAACAGGGCATGCAAATTATTCTGATCATGGAAAAGATATTGTATGTGCATCATGTTCTAGCATTATATACACTACAGTTAATGCGATAATTAATTTTGATAAAAAAGCAATTGATTTTTTAGATAAAGAAGATATTATGACTATTAAAATAAATAGTAATGATAACATTACTACTACTTTAATAAATAATATGTTAGAGTTGCTTTTGGAACTTCAAAATAAATATCCTAAAAATATAAAATTAAGTAAAGGAGATTAAAGATATGTTATTTATAAATTTAAATATCCAGAGATTTGCCCATAAAAAAGGTCAATCATCAACTGATAACGGTCGTGATTCAGCTGGTAGAAGACTTGGAGCAAAATTATCTGATGGACAATTTTGTACAGCTGGTTCAATAATTTATCGTCAAAGAGGAACTAAAATTTATCCTGGAGCAAATGTTGGTATTGGAAAAGATCATACATTATTTGCTAAAATTGATGGTATTGTTAAATTCGAAAGAAGCGGAAGAACTAAGAAAAAAGCTAGTGTATACGAAGCTAAATAAAGATGCAGATGCATCTTTTTTTATTTTGTGATATAATATGTTACAAAAAAGGAGGGGTATTATTAAAACTGTTACAGAAAATTATGAAGTCACTAGTGGAATATTAACTAAAATTAATAATGATAATATAAAAGAAATAGTAATACCTAAAAATGTTTTTTTAATTAAAAATGGTATTTTTGATAAATGTAAATATTTAGAAAAAGTGGAATTTACTAATGAAGTAGTAATGCATGATAAAAATATTTTTGATAAGTGTTCTTCTTTAAATAAAATCATTCTCTCTGATTTTTTTATACCTAATATATCTGATATGATTATGAATAAAGTAAATATATTTTTAAAAAAAGAAAATTATTTAGAACAAATTAATGTATATATAAATGATTATACAAATAATATGGAATATGTAAAAAAAATAATGTATAAACTAATTAATGATATAATAAAAGATGATTATGATACTTTTAATAAAAAAGTCATGACTTCCTCAAATATAATATGTTTAATTGATCAAATAATTCATAAAGAAAAAGAAAGTGATATTAAATTAGATTTGGATAAATTTAAAGCTTTATTCCAAAAAACTAGATATGATGAATTTATAGATATTGAAATATTTAATCAAATGTCACTAAGTGATGCTAGTAAATTTAATTTAAAAATATATCGCAAATTATTAAATCAAAAAATTATGGGTAGTTTAAAAAACAGAAGTTTAGTATTATATAATTTAATTAAATTTTTTGGATTATTTGAAAAAAACAAAAATTTACAAAATAGATTAAATTATGTTCTAAAAATGTTAGAGCCTAATAATTATGATTTATTCATCGATAATTATACTATGGAAGATTTAATGGCATACTATGATTATAATTATGATATTTTATCATTTTTTCATGAAAAATTAGAATTATACTATGTACTTAAAATAGATAAAAATATTCCTTTAGAGATAAATCATTTAATTAATAATAGAATAAGTAAAAAAAATCTAGATAAACTACTTAAATTATATCCAAAAAATATTAGAGAAAAGTATGAAAATATTATTCTGGAAAATTACGACTTAAAAAATATTTGTACTTATAAAGTGAAATCAAATTTAAACGAGCGCCATAGGAATGTTTTAAGCGAATTCATGTTACCAATTAACAGTTCGGGAATAATTTTTGATGAATCAATATTTTGTGAAATATTTATATCTGTAGATAATCCTTTTAATGAAAATGCATACAATTTTTTAAAAGAAAATCTAGATAAATTTAAAAATAAAATAGGTTACATAAATTTACTAAAAAAATTATTAAAAGATTTTAGTGTATTTGAAAATAATTATGATAATACTTCTTATATAAATTATTTAAATTATATAAATAATGTAGAATTTAAACCAAAAGAAGGTTATGAAAATTTTGCTAAAGAAGTTAAAAAATCTGGTGTAATAGACGAAAAAACTTATAAAATTTATGAAGAATTATACATAGAAGCTGTAAAAAGAAAATATAATTGTTTACCTAAAATACCAGAAACAACATTTGAAATAAACGGTTATAATTTTTCAGTGGAACTTTTAGCTATGGATGATCCATTTTTAATATATATGAGTGAATCAAATTACTTTGAAAATTGCCGGGTATATGGTAATAATGCATATTCTTGTTTAAAACATTTAGCATTATCAAATGATAGTAGGGCTTTTATTGTAAAAATGATAATGCCAAATGGTGAGAAAAAACTTGTTGCACAAAGTTTTTTGTGGCAAAATGAAAATATATTATGTTTTGATAATGTGGAGTTTCATAGAAGTGTATTATCTAAAAATAGGGTTAAAGAATCTGTAATGCATATATATCAGATGTGGTCTCAAATACTTATATATTTATGTAATGATTTACTAAGAGAAAAAATAAATAAAGACTTAGATAATATAGATATGAGCAATGTAAATGATGCAATAAATATGTTAAAAGAAAGTAAAATAATATTGTCGAAACAAATTATTAAATCAGTTGTTCTTGGAAAAAATAAGGATAACTTTCCTAGTAAATATTTTAAAGAGTTAAATATAAGTGATATAAGACCTAAAAATTATGATGGGTGGACTGATACAAAAAAAGTACTTTCTTTAGCAGGTTCATCTAATATAGAAATTCCTGACAATGAATATAAACAAAAAACAATGTATAGTGAAGATGATAAAGTAATTGTTAGAATAAATAAAAAAAATTAGTATATTTGTGATATACTATTAGAAATGGAGTTGAGAAAAAATGTTTGTAGACGAATTAAAACTTAAAGTTGTAGCAGGAGCAGGCGGAGATGGTTGTACTGCTTTTCACCGTGAAAAATATGTACCAATGGGTGGACCAGATGGTGGTAATGGAGGAAGAGGTTCTGACATTATTTTTAAAG
>CAYJFC010000036.1:0-5228 GCA_964369625.1 uncultured Muribaculaceae bacterium | reverse complement strand
AAAAACTAACTATTTCTAGTTAGCTAATTTTTCATGGCACGTATTATAAATGGGTTATGAACTTTTATGATTTCAATTAATATAGATTATTAATTTCTATTTTTAAAGTGTCACTATCTAAAATTGCATACTCCAAAGAAGGTTTACCATTTTTTTCTTCAGAAAAAGATGGTATTGTACAATGCTTTATCCCATCAATATTACATTCATAATAAAAGTGAGTATGTCCACTAATAACTGCTATACAATTACTATTTCTTAATAATTCTAATATTTTTTCCGATAAATCAATAAAACAGGCTTTAAAATTATTTTTATGATAATATGACACATTATCTTCTTTTAAGCTGATTGGGTAATGAGTGTATATAATAACTTTTTCATTTTTATTATTAAGTTCTTTTTGTAACCAATTAAATGATTCATTTGATAATGTTACTGGTCCATTTCTTACTGCATCTAAAAAAACATGTCTAACATTATTTATAACCACACTTTTTTTTGCAGGTTGCTTAGTAAGTTTTTCTAAATCACAAATATTAAGATTTTGTAAATCTTGATTCCCATATATATTATACAAATTCTCTAAATTAAACAAATCATAAAAATATTTATAATTCAAATAATCAGTTTGCTCATTTTCCCATGTAATCACGTCACCCAAGTTTACGGTCAAAACAGGATTATTTAATAAAATAATTTCTTTAAGATATTCAATTTCTTTTTTTAAATTTCCATACGTATTAATTCCTGCTTTATTGGATTTATTAACGACATCTTTACCTATATGCAAATCTGAAAATATAATAATTTTATTTTTCATTTAATCACCTGCTTTAATTATACAATAAAAAACTAACTATTTCTAGTTAGCTAATTTTTCATGGCAGGGGCGGAGAGAATCGAACTCCCATCAAAAGTTTTGGAGACTCCTATGCTACCATTATACCACGCCCCTGTGGACAAAAATATTATAACATATAAATTAATAAAATACCATATTATTTTATTAGGTGATTTTATATGATAGTAAATTATACTACGATGGAGCGAAATACACTTGCAAGACTAATGAGAGCAGAAGCTGTTGGCGATGGTGAAAAAGGAATGCTTATGGTAGGAAATGTCGTTATTAATAGAGTACTAGCAAATTGTAAAACTTTTAAAAATATAAATACTATAAATCAAGCAATATATCAAGAAAATCAATTTGCTGCAATAAATAGTTCTTTATTTCAAAGTGCTGCTACCACTAAAGAAAAATATTTAGCAAACAGAGTCATAAAAGGAGAATATTTTTGGCCGGCATCTAATGCATTATGGTTCTATTCACCAAGAGAAAGTGAAGAGTGCAAAGATAATTTTTATGGCGAGGACTTAATAGCAAAATATAAAAATCATTGCTTTTACATACCAGATCCTAAAGAGTGTCCACCAAAACACTAAAAAACAAGATTTATATCTTGTTTTAAATTTGTAAAATTTGTCCAATGGACAGTATGCTTGACTGTAAATTATTTTTAAGTATAATGTTATCTACTGTTGTATTAAAATTTCTTGCTATTGAGTACAATGTATCCCCACTTTTAACTACATAAGTAGTACTTGGCGTTGTAACATCACTGACTTTAAGAACCTGACCTATACTAAGTATATCACTTGTTAAATTGTTAATTTTTTTTAAATCATTTACACTTATATTAAATTTTGTTGCTATTGAGTATAAAGTATCTCCAGCTTTTACTGTATAAGTATTTACTTCATCTGGTTCCTCTGGAGATGGCACAGTATCAGTTTCCCCACTAATTTTAAGTACTTGACCTATACTAAGATTATCATTAATAAGTCCATTTAATTCTTTTATAATATTTACACTTGTATTAAATTTTCTAGCAACTGAGTAAAGAGTATCTCCTGCCTTAACTGTATATATCGTTACAGGAACATCTGGTTCTTCTGGTTCAACATCGCTACTAGGAACTTTTAATACTTGACCTATACTTAGGGTATTACTTGATAAATTATTTAAAGATTTTAATTTATCAACAGTTATATTATATTTTTTTGCGATCGAATATAATGTATCTCCAGATTTTACTGTATAAGTACCATTAGTATCTGGAATTATACTATCTTCTTTTAATTTTAAAACTTGACCTACTGACAATATATCACTTGTTAAGTTATTAATTCTTTTAAGTTCATCTACACTTATATTATTATTTCTTGCTATTGAGTATAATGTATCTCCAGCTTTAACAGTATAAGTATCACTACCTACTGGAGGATCTACTATATCACCCTCACAATTTGAAAGTGGCGAGTAAATATCAATTAAAGCACTCCACGTATCATTACCTACTATTCCATCTGGAACAAGTTTATTAATAAATTGAAATGACTGAACAGCTACATAAACTTCATTATCAAAAATTCCATCAACTGTTCCAGTGTAATACATTAAATCTTTAAGTATAGTTTGAACATCTCTTACCTCTTCTCCGGTATCACCAAACTGTAAAACAGGTTTAGCTAAAACACTTTTGTTTTTTGTAGCTGGTTTAGTAATTTTATAAAGCAAATCCCAAGTTTCCTTAGTACTAGTACCTGTTGCAGTTAAATAATTTGATATTTGAAAATTTGTAACAGCACTTACTGTATCGGGTCCATATACCCCAGTAGTAGAACCCGGATAGTAACTATTTATTTTAAGAAGTTGCTGCAAAAGTGTTACATCACGCCCACTATCCCCTTCTCTAAGTTCAACATAATTATTCACAAAATCCTCCTTTAAACTACTTAATTATATGTTTAGTTTTATAAAAAATTATTAAGAATATATTTAAATAAGGAGTTGATTAAAATAAAAGAAGGATATTTAAAAGTTAACGTATATGCAGATGATGTATCACAGCCTATTGAAGGTGCCAAAGTAGAAATAATAAATACAGGGAAAACTTACGAAACAGATGAAAATGGTCAAACAGGTAGCATTAATTTAGAAACATATCCAAAAGAAAATTCGCTTATCTACAATACACCAAACCCTTATAAAACATACGACATCAAAGTTAGTAAAGAAACAATGTCATCAGTTATAATTAAAGGTATTGAAATTTTTGAAGGAATAAAAAGTATTCAAGATGTGTATTTAACATCAAGCGATGAAAACGATAGCACTACAAAAGAAATATCAATTGACCCCATAGTTATAAGTGGTAGTTATACATCAAAATATAAAGAAAATGAAAATTCATCAAGCACTTTTGTACTTAAAAATCCAATAATTCCAGAATATGTAATAGTTCATGATGGAATACCTAATGATAATACAGCACCCAACTATTATGTACCATTTGCAGATTATATTAAAAATGTTGCCACAAGTGAAATATATCCTACCTGGCCCATTGAAACGTTAAAGGCTAATATACTAGCAATAATGTCATTTACACTTAACAGAGTATTTACAGAGTGGTACCCATCAAAAGGTTATAATTTTACAATGACAAGTGTAACAGCATATGATCAAAAATATGTCCATATGAGAAGTATAGCAGATACTATTTCATCAGTAGTAGACGACTTAGTTGGTAATTATTTAAAAAGACCAAATAAAATAGAACCCATGCTTGCCCAATATTGTGATGGCGAAACACTCAAAGAAGAAAATTGGTTATGGCAATGGGGTTCAGCTAATTTAGGTGAACAAAAAGTTCCAGCATTTGATATATTAAAATACTATTATGGTACAAATTTAAGTATTGAAACAGCAACATTTGAAGAAGGTCTTCCTACATCATTTCCAGGAACAGTTTTAGGACTTGGTTCATGCGGCGAAGACGTTAAAATGATTCAAAATGAAATAAACATAGTAAGAGGAAGTTATCCAGGTTTAACAGAAGTAACAAACCCAAATGGGGAGTTTGATAAAAATACTGAAGACGCTGTAAAAAAATTTCAAGATGTATTTAATATAAGTGTAACTGGTGTTGTAGACTACACCACTTGGTATAGAATATCATACATGTATATAGCAGTAGCTCGCATGATAAATGGAGTTTATGACAGAACATAAGGATAGCTTTCACTATCCTTTTATCATGGTATTAAAAGTACTTGACCTATACTAAGAAGATCACTTGTTAAATTATTTAAAGTTCTAAGTTCATCTACACTAGTATTAAATTTTCTAGCAATACTATATAAACTGTCACCTTTAACAACAACATAATTTTTAGAATTTCCAGAAGATGGAATTTTTAAAATTTGACCTATACTAAGTAAATCACTTGTTAAATTATTAAGACTTTTAATTTCTGAAACAGTTGTATTATTAGCTCTAGCAATCGCATATAAACTATCACCTGATTTAACAATATAATCTATAGTTTCAACATTTCCATTATCACCTTCATCTTCAGCTATTTTAAGAACTTGACCAATACTAAGTAAATTACTTGTTAAATTATTTATTCTTTTAATTTCATCAGCAGTAGTATTAAATTTCTTAGCAATACTATACAGAGTATCACCAGAAACTACTATATATGTATTTTCATCTGGCACTTCAGGTTCCACTGGAGGAACTACTACATCATCAGAAGGTATATAAAGCACTTGGCCTATACTTAAAATATCACTAGTTAAAGAATTAAGTTCTCTAAGTTTATTCACAGTAGTACCAAATGTTTTTGCAATACTGTAAAGTGAATCACCAGCCTTTACAGTATAACTATTAGGAGTCACGTCTTCATCAGTATTTGGATCTACGATATAAAGAACTTGACCAACACTTAAACTATCAGATGTAAGTTCATTAATTCTTTTAATTTCATCAACTGTAGTATTAAAATTTCTAGCGATACTATAAAGAGTATCCCCAGCTTTAACAATGTATACATTTTCTGGTTCTAAAGGAACATAACTACCGCCAGCATATTCAACAGTAGCTTTAACAACTGCCTCAGCAAGTGATTGCCAATTATTTTTAAGAAGACCAACATCATCACCATCAGAATCTAAAAAACCATATTCTACTATAACAGTCTCATTATTCGGAGTATCTCTATGCATATAATAATAATCTAAAGAAGGATCTGAAGTTCCTCTTCTTTGATAAGACTGTCTATAATTTTGACCTGCCTTAACAAACTCAGTACCTATCATATCAGAAAAAGTAGAATCGTTACGCAGAGCATATATTACCTCTGCACCGTCACCACCAC
>CAYJFC010000035.1:0-6905 GCA_964369625.1 uncultured Muribaculaceae bacterium | reverse complement strand
ATAGCATATCCTTCAAATAATGGACCATATGCTGTTGAAGAATCATAAATAGATTCTTCATTTTTATTTACTGTCACATCATACTTTGAATTGTTTATTATATGATCATGAATGGTTTTGATTTTTGTTTCATCATCCATATCACTTGTAATAAGCTGTGATATTAATTTATCAACTTCTTCATTTATTATATTAATTTTTTCTTCACCATATAAGTAATTTATTTCAGCATTAATTTCACCAGATTCTGATATTACTAATTTTATATTAGTAAAACTATTATATGGATGAACAAAGTTATTTATGTGAGTAAGAACTTTATCATCTTGACTTAATACGCTCATATCGTCTTCGCATGATTCATATTCGCTAGGACAATAAAATGTAAAATTTTCCCATCTATTATTTATAGCAGAATATAATATATTCATTAAATCTTGATTTGAATAGGGAATAAAACTATCAGTTTTTTCTACATAACTTAAACTATAATCTTTTGCGTACTCAGTTGTAACTTCAGGAATAAAAGGTTCTTGAAGCGTAACGAAATTTTTTACATAATCAGTTATCTTATTTAAATTTACTATACATAATAAAATTAATATTATGCATATAGTAGGAACAATAATTTTTTTCATATAATCACCATTAACATTTTAACAAAAAAAAACGAAGTATACAATATTACTTCATGTTTTTTACTTTTTCGTTTAATCTTGATTTTTGTCTAGCTGCAGTATTTTTAGGAACGAATCCTTTAGCTGCTGCTTTATCAATATATTTTTGTAAGTCTTTTAATAAACTATTTGCTGTATCTATATCTTTAGCTGCGATAGCCTTTTCTAAGTTCTTAATTAAATTATGTACTCTAGCTTTAGCTTCATGATTATTTTGAGTTTTTTTCGCAATAACTTTTATAGCTTTTTTTGAACTTTTAATGTTAGCCATACCTAATCTCCTTCCCTTGTGTCAACTAATTTTATCAAAAAAAAACATATTTTTCAAGTTTTAATACCTTAAAATGACATATTTTTTAAAAAAAGGTCTATATAATTACATTAAAGAGGGTATATGAAAGCTAAATTTAAGAATAGTAATAAATATTATTTTTTAAAGTTTATAGTAATAGCAATAATATTTATTATTACTTTTTTATGCAGTGTATATTATTTTCTTAATAATATAAGCATTAATTTGGATAATGAAGATATTATTAATTTGATATTAAACGAGGATAATACAATTTCTTTTGATAAAATAAATAATCCAGAATTTATATTTGAATATGCATTTGGTAGTAATTATTCTTCATCTGAAGCTTTACCTGTTATTAAAGAAGAACCAGTAGAAAGTAATTTACCAAAAATATATATTTATAATACACATCCGACAGAAAAATATTCTACTGAATCATTCGAAGCATTTAATATAAGTCCTACAGTAGTAACTGCATCATATATATTAAGTGAATATTTAAATGATTATAATATATCTTCAGTTGTAGAATCAGCATCAGTGATAGATATATTAAATGCTAATAATTGGTCATATTCTAAAAGTTATTTAGCTAGTAGATTATTATTTGAAAATGCTAAAAATAACAATTCTAATTTAGAGTATTTTATTGATATACATAGAGATTCTGCAAGTCATGAGGTCACTACAACTATTGTAAATGAGCAAAGTTGTGCAAGATTTTTATTTGTAGTTGGTCTTGATCATGATGGTTATGATTCAAATTTAAGGCTTGCAAATGAAATAAACGAAATACTTAATAATATACATCCGCAGTTTACTAGAGGTGTTATGGAAAAAAGTGGAGAAACTGTAGATGGAATATATAATCAAGATTTAGACCCTAATGCATTATTAATTGAAGTTGGGGGACAATATAATAATATTGAGGAAATAAATTGTTCTTTAGTATTTTTAGCAGAAGCAATAAATATTTATTTGGAGGAGCAAAATGGAAACTAAAAAAAAACCAAATTATTTTTTAAGAGTAATAACAATATTATTTGCAATATTTATTGTTATATATATTATTGGTGAAACTGGATATTATGAATCTAAAATTAATAATGAAATATATTTGACAGATGAAAAAATAAAAGAATTTGAACAAGATATTATAGAAGGTAAAACAATTGATTTAAAGAGTTACGTAACAAAAGAATCCAAAGATTATACAAATGCCTTAACATCACTTGGAGAGGGTATTAACAATGGAATAGTGGTAGTTTTTACAAAAGGGCTAAGTGAAATTGCTAATTTTTTTGATATATTATTTTAGTGAATTCAAGCAAATTTGCTTTTTTTCATTATATTTTGTATAATTAAGTTGGTGATTGGAATGCAAATCGATAAAGTTGAGGAACCGATTATAGCCGTTAGGCTTAGTCAGTATCCAGAAAATATCAAAAAAGAATTTTTATTATTAGGTAGAAGTAATGTAGGGAAAAGTAGTTTTATTAATACTATAATTGAAAGAAAAAACTTTGCTAGAACGTCTTCTAAACCTGGGAAAACACAAACATTAAATTTTTATAATGTAAATGATGATTTTTACTTAGTTGACGTTCCTGGTTATGGTTATGCTTCTACAGGAAAAGAAAACAGACAAAAATATGGTTTAATGATTGAAGATTATTTAAAAAATAGAAAAAATTTAGAAAAAGTATTTTTATTAGTTGATTATCGTCATAAACCAACAGAAGATGATATTCTTATGTATAATTTTTTAAAATTTTATGAAAAAGATATAACAGTAATAACAACAAAATATGATAAAATTAGTAAAAATGGAAGAATTAAGCAAGATAAAATTATTAAAAATGCTTTAGGCATTGAAGAATTTATACCTTTTTCAACAGTAACTAAAAAAGGTAAAACAGAAGTTCATGAATTAATTAAAAATTGTTTATAGAAAGGGTAGTAATGAAAACAGTATGTTTAATAGGTAAGCCAAATGTAGGTAAATCAACTATATTTAATAGACTTATCAAAGAAAAAAAATCAATTATATTAGATACTCCGGGAATTACACGTGATAGAGTATATTCGCTAGCTAAATATAAAGAAAAATCATTTCATTTAATTGATACAGGCGGAATAGAACTTGGTCATGGAGAAGTTGATAAAGATATAGTAGCACAAGCTGCTTTGGGAGTAGATGAAGCAGATATTATATTATTTGTAGTAGATGGTTTATCTAGCTTAGATGCATCAGATTACTATGTTAGAGATATATTAAGAAAATCAAATAAAGAAGTTATTTTAGTGGTGAATAAAATTGATAATGATAGAAGAAAAGAGAATTTATATGATTATTATGAATTAGGATTTTCAAATATATTTGCAGTATCTGCAGAGCATAATTTAGGTTTTGAAGATTTACTTAATGAAATTACTAAAGATATGCCGGAATATATTCCAGTAGATAATACTAATTTGAAATTTTGTTTCATAGGAAGACCGAATGTAGGAAAATCTAGTTTAGTAAATGCCCTATTAAATGAAGAAAGAGTTATTGTTTCACAAAAAGCTGGAACTACTAGAGATGCAATTGATACAACCTTTAAATATGATAATGAAGAATATATTATGATAGATACAGCAGGTATGCGTAAAAAAGGGCGTATATATGAGACAGTAGAAAAATATAGTTTAATACGTAGTATGAAAGCTATTGAAAGAAGTAATGTATGTGTATTAGTAATAAGTGCTGAGGAAGGCGTTATTGAGCATGATAAACATATATTATCATATGCAATTGAAGCAGGTAAAGCAGTCGTTATATGTGTAAATAAATGGGATTTCATAAAAGATCCTAATACTGAAATAAAACACTGGAATATGCTTTTAAAAGAAGAATTTAAATTTGCGCCTTATGCAAAACATGTATATTTATCAGCTTTAACTAAAAAAAGAGTAAGATCTTTAATGCCTGAAGTAATTACGGCATTTGAAAATAGTAAAAAAGAACTTAAAACAAGTGATTTAAATAAAGTAATAGATGAAGCTTATGCTCTTCATCCAGCTCCTTCTTATAAAGGAAAAAGACTTAAAATATTTTTTGTTAAACAAACTGGTGTTACTCCTCCAAAGATAACTTTTGAAGTAAATAGTAAAAATTTAATACATTTTAGTTATCATAGATATTTAGAAAATAAAATAAGAGATAATTTTGATTTAACTGGAACTCCAATAATAATGCAGTTCAAAAATAAAGACGAATAACTAGTAAAGTACTAGTTGTTTTTTTATTTTGTTATGTTATAATATCTTTTACAAAAGAGAGAGAAAATATGAAGAATAAAATCCATTTAAAAACTATTAAAGAAAAAGGTTTACCAGTAGATGATATAACAATTAAATATTATGATTTATTAGTATACAAACTTCAAAATGGTGAAGAAATTAATCAGGAATTATATGCGTTTTTATGTTCTGCTAATGGTGCATGTGTACCAGATGTTTTTAGAATGCTAGAAACTAGAAAATACATAAAACTTAATTCATTTTATGAACCAAGCACTTATGATGAAGTGCAAAATTTTATAAACTGGGAAAGTGGATATAATAGAAAATATTACTTAAAAGTTAAAAAAGAATACGAAACAAAGCAACTGACTTTAGAAAAATATGAAGAAAAAATTTATAGAACTAATTATTTACCGCTTACTAAATTAAATGATTATAAAAACAAAGAAGTGCAATTAGTAGTATATTTACAAAATAAATTTAGTTCATATATAAACTTAATAAAATATGGCGTAATAATTTTAGAATTTACTGAAGATTACTTAATGTATAAAATTAGTGAAACAAATGAAACGGTGATTTTATCAAAAGAAAATTATGGAAAAATTCACTCTATAAATTATAATGGATATAATATTTTTAAAAGAGTGTTTCATAAAGATAATGAACAACTAAATGATACGCTAAAATCTATGAAACAAAAACTTGAAGATATAAAAAGTACAAATTTATTTACAGAATATAAAAAAACATTTAATACCGTCAAAGGTTTAGGGTATTTGGTGAAATCTACTGAAACCTTTATTAATGTTTTCAAAGATAAAAAAATAAAACCAGATAATTTGCTTACATATTGTTTTGAAACAATGTATACATTATCAGTACCAATTCAATATATCGAAGAATTTACACTTCTAGCTTATAACACTATAATAAATAGTGATCCAGCATTACTGCTAGATGATAATTATAATAGTAATCCAAAGGATGTAATGCATAAAAATATTTGTCAAATGGCATCAGCTTTATGTAAAAATATAGTTTCATATTATGCAGTTGAAGAAAAAGAAAATAGTGTAAAAAGAAAATAGTTTATAGCTATTTTTTTATTTTTTTAAAAAAATTAGCGAAAAAGTTGATAATTTCGCTGTTTTGTGGTAAAATACTACAGGTTTGAAGGGAAGAAGTATAAATGAAAAAAACTAAAATTATATGTAGTGTTGGCCCTGCTAGTTGTAATACAGAAGTAATGGCTGATATGGTAAGATCAGGAATGAATGTTGCAAGAATTAACTTTTCACATGCAACGCTTGAAGAAAGAAATAATGCTATCAATGTAGTACGTGAGGTTAGAGAAATAACTAAATCAAACGTAGCTATATTATGGGATACAAAAGGTCCAGAATTTAGAAGTGGTATGACTAAAGCAGGTCAAATCGTTTTAGAAGCTGGTAAAAAAATTAGAATTGTTAAAGAAACAGTTGAAGGCGATGAAGAAAGATTTTCAGTAAATCATCCAAAAGCTTTAGATAGTTTAAAAATTGGAGATGTTATATTACTTGAAAATGCTAAAATGAAACTTGAAGTAATTAGTACTGAAGAAGATGGTGTTACATGCGTTATTATTAATGGCGGTGTTCTAGGTAATAAAAAATCTATGAGTGCTCCTGGTATTAAACTTGATATTCCGTTTGTAAGTGAGGAAGATCGTGCTGATATTAAATATGCATGTGATAATGGCGGAGAATTTTTAGCTATATCTTTCGTATCTACTAAGGAAGATGTTTTAGAAGTTAAAGAAATATTAAAAGAAAATAATCGTACAGATTTACAAATTATTTGTAAAATTGAAAGTCAACTTGGTATTGATAATTTAGAAGAAATATTATCAGAATCAGATGGTATAATGGTTGCACGTGGTGACTTAGGAACTGAAATTCAATCTGAATTATTGCCTATTGTTCAAAAACAAATGATTAGAAAATGTCGTGAAATGGGTAAAGTTGCTATTGTTGCTACTGAAATGCTTGAAACAATGATGGAAAATGTTAGACCAAAAAGAGCAGAAACTGCAGATATTGCAAATGCAGTGTTTGACGGTACTGATGCTGTAATGTTATCAGGAGAAACTGCAATTGGTAAACATCCAGTTGAAACTGTTAGAGCAATGAGTAATATTTGTTCTGTAGCAGAAGATAATATTGAATTTGATTATGTTTATAGTATAGAAAAAGAAGTTTTAGATATTCCTAATTCTATAGCAGAATCTGTAGTAATAAGCGCAAATAGATTAAATGCTGATTTAATATGTGCTACTACAATGAGTGGTTCTACAGCTAAAATGATTAGTAATTTAAAACCAAATGCTACTATACTAGCATTAACTACTTCTGAAAAAGTAGGAAGAAGTTTAGCTCTTAACTGGGGTGTGTTTCCAACTGTATTAAAGTTATGTAAATCAACAGATGAAGTTCTAACAGAAAGTTTAGAAAAAGCTAAAGAAGTTATGGATTTAAATACAGGAGACATTGTTGTTACTACTGGTAACTTCCCTAATAATGGTGAAGCTAAACCAACTAACTTAATGAAAATTGAAATCATAAATAAATAATTTAAGACTATTGTGAAAACAATGGTTTTTT
>CAYJFC010000034.1:0-7979 GCA_964369625.1 uncultured Muribaculaceae bacterium | reverse complement strand
CTTTTCTTCTTTTTTTAGGTACTTCAATAAATTCTTTACCACTTAAAAATTTACCAGTTAAACTATTAGGATCTTTCATAACTTCAGCAGGTGTACCAAAAGATGTTATATTTCCACCATATTCACCTGCCCCAGGTCCAATATCTACTAAAAAATCTGCTTCTAACATTGTATCTGTATCATGCTCTACTACCACTAAAGTATTTCCCAAGTCTCTCATTTCTTTAAGTGAATTAATTAATTTTTCATTATCTTTTTGATGTAAACCAATACTAGGTTCATCTAAAACATATAATACACCCGTAAGTCTTGAACCAATTTGAGTTGCAAGCCTAATTCTTTGCGCTTCACCACCTGATAATGTACCTGCGTCTCTAGATAAAGTTAAATATGATAATCCTACATTTACTAAAAAAGAAAGTCTTTCTTTTATTTCTTTTAAAATAAGTTTGCTTATTTCCTTTTGAGTTTCATTAAGCTTTATTTTATTAAAAAAGTTGTGCAGTTCTTCTATAGAATATGAACATAAATCATCGATATTCTTTTTATTTATATACACTGACAATACTCCTGGAATTAATCTTTTACCGCCACATTTATCACATGTTGACTCATACATATAACCATCTAGCCACTCTCTAATCCAAGTACTAGTTGTTTCTATATATCTTCTTTCTAAATTATTTACAATACCTTCATAAAAAGAATATGTTTTTCTAGTTCCACCATTTTTAGATGTATAATTAAATTCAATTTCTTCATTTAAACCATATAGAATTATATCTAAATCTTCTTTAAGTAATTTGTTTACTGGAGTATTTAAATTAATATTTTTATATTCTGCAACAGTTCTTATCATAGTAAAAAAAGTATTTGTTTCTTCGTTATTAAGTACAGTTATAGCACCTTCATTAATACTTTTGTTTTTATCAGGAATTAATAAATCAATATTAATTTTCTGAGAAAATCCTAGTCCTTTACATTCAGGACATGCTCCAAATGGAGAGTTAAATGAAAACATTCTTGGCTCTAATTCTCCAATTGAATAATTACAATTTGGACAAGCATAATCTTCACTCATTAAAATTTCTTCATCTTCAACTATTAATAAAACTTTTCCGTGAGCCATTTTGGTACTCATTTCAAGCGCTTCAAAAATTCTACTTCTTTCATCGTTTGATACTGTTATTTTATCAATTACAACATCTATATTAGATTTTTTTGTTTTAGAAATTTCTATTTGTTCATAAGTTTTAAGAATTTCCCCGTTAACTCTAACTTTAGTAAATCCTTTTTCTGATAAATCATTAAATAAATCTTTATGTGTACCTTTTTCTCCTCTTACAATTGGTGCCATAATAGTTATTTTCTTATCACTATTTTCCATAATTTTATTTGTCATTTCTTCAATAGATTGTGCAAAAATTGGTTCATTATGATTCGGACAATATGGAGTTCCTATTCTAGCATATAAAAGACGAAGATAATCATATATCTCTGTTATTGTACCAACTGTAGACCTTGGATTACGATTAGTAGTCTTCTGATCAATTGATATACTCGGAGATAAACCCTCTATTGAATCTACATCAGGTTTATTGGCAACCCCTATAAATTGTCTTGCATATGCTGATAAACTTTCAACATATCTTCTTTGGCCTTCTGCATATATTGTGTCAAATGCCAAACTACTTTTTCCTGAACCAGATACTCCAGTCATAACTATAAGTTTATTTTTAGGTAAATCAATCGAAACATTTTTTAAATTATTTTCTCTTGCACCTTTTATTCTAATTTTATCCATACTATCACCTACGCATTAGTATTGTACCACAAAGATTAAAAAAAACACATAAAAAATAGATTATTGTCACCCCTTTTTAGATATAAAATATAATAATATGAGGGGGAAAAAATTTTGAAAAAATATATTGTAATTGCAATAGTAAGTATTTTGATTATTACTACAGCTATAGTGGTATATACTACATTTTATAAAGAAAAAAATGATTCGCTTCAAACAATAAAAATTGCTGAAGTTACTCATAGCGTTTTTTATACACCACTTTATGTAGCAATTGAAAATGGCTATTTCAAAGAAGTAGGAATTGATATTGAATTAATATTAACACCTGGTGCTGATAAAGTGTCTGCAGCTGTTTTATCCGGAGATGCAAATATAGGATTTGCCGGAGCTGAATCTGCTATATATATTTATGAAGGCGGTGAAACAGATTATTTACAAATATTTAGTGGTCTAACAAAAAGAGATGGTCAATTTATAGTATCTAGAGAAAACATAGAAGGTTTTTCAATTAATGATTTAATTGGCAAAGAAGTTATAGCCGGAAGAGCTGGTGGAATGCCTGTTTTAAATTTCACTAATTCAATAGATAACGCTGGAGTAAATATAGATGATGTAACTATTAATACATCTATAGATTTTGCATCTATGAGTGGTGCATTTATAAGTGGCACTGGAGATTTTGTAAATCTTTTTGAACCAACAGCTACACTTCTAGAAAAAGAAGGCTTAGGATATGTAGTAGCGAGCATTGGTGAATTATCTGGAGAGGTTCCATATACTGTTTTTTATGCTAAACAAAGTTATATTGATAGTAATGAAGAAGTCTTAAAAAAATTTAGTGATGCTATTAAAAAAGCCATAGACTATACTATGGAAAATGATGCAAATAAAGTTGCAGAAACTATAATTAAGCAATTTCCTGATACTAATATTAATGATTTAAGCACTATGATACAAAGATATAAAGACAGTGATTCATGGTTAACAACACCAAATATAAATGAAGAATTATTTAATAACTTAGAAGATTTTTTAATTAAATATAGTTTAATAGATTCAAAAACTTCTTATAGTAATATTGTTAGAAATTTATATGAATAATATATTACTTAAAGTTAAAAATATTTATAAAAATTTTTATACTAGCAAAGAAGAGATAAAAGTATTAGATGATATTACATTTGATGTATATGAAAAAGAATTTTTATGCATTGTTGGATCTAGTGGATGTGGTAAATCAACACTATTAAATATTTTGGCTAAGTTAGATTTACCTACAGATGGCGAAATTATCTATAATAATCCTAGAATTGGATATATGTTTCAAAGTGATGCATTATTCCCATGGCTTAACATACTAGATAATGCATGTCTAGGTCTTGATATAATGCACATTAAAACAAAAGAAAATATAACTTACACTAAAAATTTATTAATTAAGTATGGTTTAGAAGAATTTATAAACTCTTATCCAAATCAATTATCAGGCGGAATGAAACAAAGAGTAGTATGAATAAAGTATACACAGAAATAAAAATAATAATAACTAAAGTTTATAACCAAAGAAAAAGAATAGATTTTTCAATACTATTCTTTTATTTAATGATAGGCATCTCTTTTTCAAAGGTTACTTCAGAAAAACACTCAACATTTTGATTTTTGCATAGTTCTTGGTACTTATCATCCCATGATAGCCTATATGAATCACTGATATTTAAACCCATCATATTAACCCAATAGTTTATAATTTGAGCCGGATTTTCTTCATTTTTACTTTCTATTTCTAAAGCAACCCCAAAAGGATATTCATCTACTGCAATTTCTACTTCATCATTTGAGTAAGTTGTTCTATATCTTTCGTAACTTTCCACAATTTTAAAGTTCATTACATTTTCAACAATAAAAACCAGATTATCATATTCCTCACTTTTAATTGTTAATTCTTTTTCTTCTTCAGCATTTACTAATCCAGATATTGTCGATGGCAAGCGTCTTTTCCAACTAACTTTACACTTAGAAGAATTATCACTTTTTGAAATTCTAATTCTAAATCTACCATCAACTTCTTTTGTATAAAAATCAAATTTAGGGTCACAATGATTATATTGAATTGTTTTCTCGTATGTTCTGTCGCTTTTTTCTAGTTCACTGATTGAATTTAATTTTTTTATAACACCTTCTATTTCTTCAAACGGTTTGTAAAACCTCACTTCATATTCCATATACTACTCCTCCTTTGTTATATTAAAAATACTCATTTCCTCTTCTATTATCGCATTAATATCTGCAAATCGCAAGTTATATTCACTAAAATTTTCATCCTCTAAATTTCTATCAGAAATAGAACTTATAATACTACCATTAGTAGAATTATTAAATTTAATCACAAATTCTTTTATTTTATTATAACTACCATATATATCTAAATATCTATTCTCTAATTTTGGTAGTCTTTTAATATATATATTCAAGCCATCAAGAGTACCTTCAGAAATAATAGTTACCATTTCAACCCTCTTAATAAATTCATATAATGGATTTTCAAAATAAGACCTCAATTTAGAAATACTTACTTCTTGTTGAAATACTTTATTATGTTTTTCTATATTAACTATTTTTTCTGCATGTTTTTGCCCTTTTAAAAATTGAGATTTAATTGTTGAGTCAAGAATTTCACTGGTTCTTATTTTTATCACTTCATTCTCTTCTATATTTTTAAAATAATATGATTTTTCTAATGAAATTCTATCAAAAACATTATAACCATAATTTTTAATCAAATTTTTAAAAAATATCTCTTTAACTTTGCACGCAAAATGATTTTGAGTTTTTATTACGTTTTCATCTTCTATTATAAATTCTTTCTCTTCAGAACAAAATATTTTGTTATAAACAGCCATTATTTTCTCTTTGGTTTCAATTGGTATTTTACACTTCTTATTATTTTCAATATCATTAACAGCATCTAAAATCAAAGATATTGTTCTATGGTTGTATTCTCTATTTTTTAAATAATCGAATATATATGAAACTATTCTATCATCATAATTATGTGAATTATTTATTATTTTAACTAAATATTCAGATATATTTTCAGAATTAATCGATACATTTATATCACTGTTATATTTAACAACATCGAGTTTTTTTTTCTTTAATTCCTCTATTTTTTTATCACTATCGGTAATTAAAGATATTTTATTATTCTTAACTCCTAATATATTCAATATAATTTCTATAATTTCATAGTTTCTCACATCTCGAAATTCATTGCTTTTTAATATATATTTTTGAGCTTCATCTCTGTTTTTTTTACCAACATAATTACCAGATTTATCTCTACCAGAGACCTGTAATTCTAACTCCTCAACTTTATAATGAAGTCCCCACCCCTGTGCCTCTTGAGGAAGATGTATAAATATTCCACCGTTTTCACCGATCAACTTGGCAAAATTAACTCTTTGACTCTCACAATCACAGTGAGAATCACCATAATTGCCTAAAAAGCATTCACTTTGAATACGTAACAAAATATTTCCATTTGAAAAATTCCTCGATATAAAACTAGAATAATTAACATTTTTATTTTCTTTATTTATTTTTTCTTTGCATTTTATAAAAGTTATAATTTCATTACCGTTAAACTTATATTTTTCTTTTTCCTCTAACGATAATTTATATGACATTGCAATGATGTCTCCACCAAATAAAAAATTATCTTTTTCATAGTAATAAACTATTTTATCTTCCATATTTTTCTCCATTCCTCTGATTTAAATACATTGTACATGTGTTATTCTCTGAAAAAATATTTTCTCTTTCATACATATTTTCCATTGGTAAAAAAACAGAATTTTTTTGAGAATTAATGTAATTAGAAAATATTCTATACATAGTCATTAATTTTTTATTTCTTTCTATTTGTTCAGCAGTAGAAAATCCTAATTTATCGTAAAATTTTTTGTTATATTTTATAAACATATTATATGTTGTAGGTTTTATATTATTTAATTCTACTTCATCTATATATCCGCCTACACAGTCTTTATGATTAAATATTTTAAGTTCAGAAGCAGAAATTATATCATCGAATTCAAAATACAATCTAGCTTCATTTTTAAAATTTTTTTTGTTAATAATCAATTCATTTTCCCAATTTTCACACTTTATTTTATCACAATTTTCCAAAAAAACATCGGAATAGCAAATTAAAAACTTAGATGAAATATTTTTTTGTTCTAAATACATCTTTATTTTATATAATTCCAACAATTTCCATTTTGTTGTAAAACCAACTTCAGATTTGTAACCATTTTTAGAATATCCAGGACAAAACAAAGTAATAAAATATAAATTTTGATTAAAAAATAATGAATTTATTATTTTTTCCGAAAAACTTTCAAAGTCGCTTTTTCTATTATAATTCAAATCAAAAAAATTATCACAAAAACTTTCTATAATAGACCATACAGTTTCGACTTCCTCTTTGTTATATGTTACATATTGAGAATAATCAAGCATTTTTTTCCTTGCCATCACAAGCAACATAAATTTTATAAAAACATATTTTATTCTATTATTTTGTGGATTCAATTTTTTATTTATATCAATTAATTTTTCACTTATCATTCTTGTTCACCAATAGCAAATACATTGTGTTGATGGATAGATTCAATATTCTCTATTTCTACCCTAATACTTACATCTTTAACTAATTTTTTTATTGATATAATAGAATCCCTGATTAAATCTTCTGAAAATTTTGGATTTTCATACGCTTTTTCAGTCATATATTTTTCATCTGAACTTCTTACATATCCAAATACCTCACAACTAAATTGTTTTAGTGAAGCTTCAAAAATTTTTTCAATATCTATTTTTTCTATTTCGCCAGTAAAAATTATTTTCATAATGCATTTTTGACTATGCGCTCCATAATCAGATATTTTTTTCGAATTAGGGCATAACATTGCACCCACACTAGTTATTGCCATCTTTTTTTTAATATTCTCCGCATTTTTTTCATAAACTATAGTAACATCTGAATTCAAATAAGTTTTTTCTTTTGTAATTGGTGACAAAGTATTAAAAATTAAAGTAAATTTCATTTCCAAATTTGAATTTTTACTTTCGATCCTGTTTTGCAAATTATTCATCTTTTCTTCCAAATTATTTAATGAAATCTCCTGATTAGAAAAATCTTTATCAAGAGAATAGATAATTCTACTTAAATGTGCACCTTTCGTTTTATCATCTAAACTAACACTAACTTTAAATTCAGAAATAATTTTTTCTTCAATATTTTTATTTTTAAAAATAATTGGTATTTTATATTTACATATACCTATATTTTTTATAGCTATATTTCTATTATCAATTTCATTATGTATAAATCCCATATTTTACCTCTTTCTCATTTTCAATATAATTTTTTTCTACATCTCGTGTATCTTCTATTAAAGAACCTGTTTTATTTATGACCCATTTATTTTGTAACAAATCAACTAAATAATCTATGTCAAAAAAATCTACTTTAGTAAAATAACCTTTTATGTAAAATAAAATCAAATTCACTAACATCTAAATCACTTAAATTATAACCATTTTTTTAGTAATGAACATAATCTATCATATCTACACATTACTTCAAGAGTCTGACTATTTTTATCAGGGATATTTCTCATTGTATAATCAACTTTATTTTTTGCAATTTACAGCATTTTTTCTAACCGAAAGTCTTTAATCATATTTGTCTCAAAAAAGCAATTTACTTAAACAAATTTTTATGATACTTATTATACTCAAATTATTATAACTGTCAATAATAATATTTTTTCAATTAAGTAATTATTTTCGATGTTAAAACATCAACAATACGCTATAACATAAAAAGAAAATAGTTAATGTCGAGAGAAGCTCTGTGTAAGCTATAAAAAGTAAAATTAAAATTAATTTAGAAAAAAGTGGTTACAATGTTCCAAAAAACACAGTAACCATGCAAGGAGTGACTAAATATTTAAATATAGATATTGATTACTTAGAATCAGGAAATAAAAGTATGAAGGGAGAAGAATAAATGCTTAACCCCATTGAAAAAATAGATACAAGTATTAAAAAACATCATCATAAATCATATAATGAAGTCTAAGGGTGTGTATCTATTAGTATCCAA
>CAYJFC010000033.1:0-8105 GCA_964369625.1 uncultured Muribaculaceae bacterium | reverse complement strand
GATGCAAAAGCTAATACAGTTAAAATTAATTTAATAGATTCAGGTTTAAAAGAAATAACTATTATAGATAATGGAATAGGTATGGATAGTGAAGATGCTCTAAAAGCATTTACTAGGCATGCTACTAGTAAAATTAAAAGAGCTGAAGATCTCTTTTTTATTGGAACACTTGGTTTTAGAGGTGAGGCTCTTCCATCGATTGCATCAGTATCTGAAGTAGTTCTTATTACTAGTGAAGGAGATGCTGGAACTAAAGTTCATATTAAAGGTGGAGTCGTAGTAGATAAAACACTGTCTGATGCAAGAGTAGGTACTGCTATAACAATTACTAATTTATTTTATAATACTCCAGCTAGACTTAAATTTTTAAAAAGTGAATCATCAGAACTTGCAGCTGTTACAATGTTAATAGAAAAAATGGCTTTATCACATCCTAACGTTAGTTTTATATTAAGTAATAATAATAAAATTATAATAAAAACAAGTGGTTCTGATAATTTACATAAAACTATTCATGAAATATATGGACTTAAAGTATCATCTAATATGCTTTATTTAAATGTTCATTCTGATGATTTTATAGTAACTGGTTTTGTATCAAAACCAGAAATACTTAAAACTAATCGTAATGATTTAACAACATTTGTAAATAATAGATTAGTTAAAAATTTAGATATTAATAAAGCTATTAATGATGCATATTATACATATAAACCACATGATAGGTTTCCTATTGCGGTTATTAATATTGAAACTGATCCTACACTTATGGATGTAAATATACATCCAACAAAGCAAGATATTAAATTATCTAAAATAAATGATTTATATAATTTAATATATAAAGCGATTAAAGATTTATTATATGCAAATATATTAGTTCCTAAAATAGATAATAGCGTTATATCAGTTAGTGATGAAAATAAAGAGGTTTTACAAAATGATACAGTTCAGCAAACTCTTGATTTTAGTGATGACTATACTCCAGTTATAGAAAATAAAGAAAATATTAAGTCATTTAAACTATATCCAGTGGGACTTGTTCATGGAACATATATTATTGCAGAAAATGAAGATGGAATGTATTTAATTGATCAGCATGCTGCAGCAGAAAGAATTAATTATGAAAAGTATTTAGAGATATTTAGAAATAAAAATGTTCATAAAATTAATATGTTAGTTCCTATAACTATTGAAATGCCTAGTAGTGATTATATTAAATTTGAAAATAAGAAAGAACATTTTATATCTCTTGGTTTTGACTTTGAAGAGTTTGGTATTAATACTATTATTGTTAAAAGTCATCCGGACTATTTAAAAGAAGGTTATGAAGAAGAAGCTATTAAAAAGATAATAGAACTTATAATAAATTTAAATAAAGACTTTGATAGGGTTAAGTATGAAGAAAATTTAGCTATTACACTTTCATGTAAAATGAGTATTAAAGCTAATCATAAAATAAGTCATATGGAGCAAGAGTACTTCTTAAAAGAACTTGTTAAATGTGATAACCCATATAATTGTCCTCATGGTAGACCTACAATTATAACTTATTCTAATTATGATTTAGAAAAATTATTTAAAAGAGTTGTTTAACTCTTTTTTACATATTATGACAAATATATAATTGACATAAATGGATATATAATATAAAATTATATTAGGTAATAATATGAAAAATAAAAGGGTATTAATTATAAGTATATCTATTATTTTAACTATAGCTTTAATCTATGGTGTTTTTTCATATAACAATAAATCTACAGATTCAAAAGTTCCAGAAACATTTGCTATTTATATAGAAGAAACACCAGGTAATTTTGTATTATCTAGTGCTAATTCATGGCCAACAGAGCATTTATTTGATTCAAGTAAATCATATTGTAAATTAGGATCTAGCCTTGCTTGGAATGGAGCAGATAATTCAGTTGTAATGACTTCTGGTGGAGCTGATGAATGTTATATTTATTTTAGATTACCACCAGATATAGCAATTACATCAATGACTTTAGATGATAATCCAATTACATCATATCCAGCTAAATCCAATAATTTAATGGTAGATGTAACTTGCACAAATGCTGAAGGAAAGTGGGATTATAAATATTGGGATTTTAGTATAACTAATATAACAGGGAAATCTCAATGTAGTTTAGAATTTATAGCTGATACTACACCAACAACAATAGCAAACCATATAATAGGACTTGATGCAGCAGGAAATGCAGAAATAGAATATACAAATAATGCTGAATATAGGTATACGGGATTAAACCCAGATAATTATATATGGTTCAATGACGAGATGTGGAGAGTAATAGGAGTGTTTAACCAGGCTTCACATGGAGTAACAGGGCAAAACATAGTAAAAATAATAAGAGAAGATTCATTTACTTATGTATTTGATACAGGAAAAGATAATAGCTGGTCAGACTCAGGAGGTGGAGCAACGCTCAATACACTTTATAATACATATTTTTATAATGGAACAGATGGAACAAGTTATGCAGGGTGTAGAGTAAATGGTTCAACTATATCAGGAAACTGTGATTTTACAGAAAAAGGACTGGATGCAAGTGATAGGAGTTTAGTGCAAAATGCAACATGGTATTTAGGAGGATTTTCATCAAGTAGTATAACAGTATCAGGAGCATATACAGCAGAAAGAGGGAGCGCAACATCAGATGGAACAAATTTAACACATAGTGCACCAATAGGATTAATGTATGCAAGTGATTATGGATATGCAGCACCAAGTAGTTGTTATAGTATGAATATAGAAAATTATAGTTTCTCATGTGGTGGAGCAAACTGGCTATTATCAAATCAACAAGAGTGGACAATTGTGCCTTATTCTAGCAACTCATTTTACGTGTGGATTGTGGGATATAGCGGTAGCGTCAACAACTTTTTCGCGAACAGTGGGTCCGAGTCTCGTCCAGTCTTGTATCTTCAATCTAATACGTTGCATTTAGATGGAACGGGCACTGAAAGTGATCCGTTCATCGTAGGATAAAAGTATGCCAGTAAAATGTCGCGTTCATAATTCAAGTTTCACTTGAATTATGGGCTCTCGAATTTCTACTGGGGAGTAAGACAAAAAAAGGAGACGAAAAATTGTCTCCTTTTAAGGACATACGCGACCTTTTTCTTTTATTTGTAAACAAAGTGTAAAACAAAGAAAAAGAAATTACGCTAAGTCGACTAAATGTAAAACTTATTTTATATTTAACGTTGAGGTAGATACATGAAAAGTAGAATAAGTATAATAGGTAATAAGAGTCTTTTTTACAATGTGTATGAGGAAGATGCTTATATAATAAACGAATTATTTAATTATAAAATATTAGATAATAAAAAATTAGGTTTTCCACAAACTGCAATAAATAAGGTAAAGGATAAATTAGATGAAGTAAAAGTATCTTATGAAATAATTAATTCTGGAGAAGAAACTATTATTAAAAAATATACTAATAATAATTATGTCGATTATTATAATAAAGCTAGAGATAAAATGGGTCATTTAGTTAAGATAGAACTAGTTATTGAAAAATTAAATAATATGAATAAAAGTGATTTTAATAAGGTGTTAGATTATAAAAATGAGTATTAATAATAGTAACTTTATTATTGCAAGTAAATTAAGAAAATTAATAATAGATTCAAATAATATAGTTTATAATATACCTAAGAAAGATTATATCTATAGAAATGAATTTAGAAGTACTTTATTAAATGTATTATCTAATGTATATTTAGCTAATTATTCATTAGATAAATATAAATATTTAAATATAATTAAAAGTAATTTATCAATGATAGATTTTTATTTTGAAATTAACAGAAATAAATAAAATGGTTACATCTTGGTTAGATGAGTATAAAAATGTTAAAAATTGAAATTAAAGATTTACTATGCATTTATGATAATCTCAGTAAAGGTGTAAAAAACAAAAAGAAATTATACTTATTTGAAAATAATAAAGTAAGTAATATATATTATGTGAAGTATTTATTAGATAATAATTATGATGGAGGTAAGTATAATATGTTTTTACTTACAAGACCTAAACATAGAATTATAATGAGTCAAAATTTATTTGATAAAACTATAAATCATTATGTGGCAGAATTTATATTAAAATCTAAATTAAATAAATATTTAGATATTAGAAATGTAGCTACTAGAGAAAATACGGGAACTAGTTTTGGAATTAATTTATTTAAAAAGTATTTAAATAAATTAAAATTAAAACATAAAAAATTATATGTATTAAAACTAGATATTAAAAATTATTTTTTTAGTATAGATCATGAAAAATTAAAATCACTATTTAAACCTTTATTAAATGATGATGAATATATACTTGTATCCAATATATTATCTAGCACTAATGTAAAGTATGTGAATGAAAAAATTACTAGTATTAATATAAAGAACAACTTAAATTTACCCTTATATAAATTAAATAAAGGGTTACCGATAGGTAATATGACAAGCCAGTTTTTAGCAATATTTTATTTATATAAGTTACATACTTTTATTATAAATGAACTTAAGATAAAATACTTTGTTAATTATATGGATGATTATGTAATAATTCATCATAATAAAGGGTTTTTAAAAACAGTTTTAAATAAAATTAAACTATTTTTAAATGATTATAGTTTAAGTGTAAATGAAAATAAAACTAATATAGTTGATTTAAATAATGGAGTTATTTTTTTAGGTTATAAATTTATTTTACTTGATAATAAAAAAATAATAGTTAAACTTAGTAAAAGTACTAAAAATAATATAATTAAAAATTTTAAATTAAAGAAAAAACAATTTATTAATAAAACTATAGATATAAAAAGTTATTTAGGGTGATTTTGATATATTGTGCCTAACTCGAGCAATTCGAATAACGTGTGGAATGTGAACTATAACGGCAACGTGAGCAACAACAACGCGAACAATGGGATTGGGTCCTTAGAGCTCTTTAAAAGTATTGTTTTATAAATAAATAAGTTTATTTATGCTTTTAAAGAACAAAAATTATCCTTGCGTTTAGAGGCTAAAAATAAATTATAAATAAAAGGTGAAATGTTCATACTTTAGAGGTGATGTAATATTAAAAATAAATATATGTTTTTTAAATTAATATATAAAGATTATTTAATTATATTTTATAATAACAAAAAGTTAAAATCATTTGGTAATGATCAAATGATTTTAAAGAGTCTAAACATAAAAATTGTAAAAAATATTAAAAATAAAGAAATTAACTTTATATTATTTGATAACTTTGATATAATTGATTTAAAGATAAATGATAATGATAAATATTATAATTATTTATTTGCAAGTAAATTAAGAAAAGTTTTCGAAAGGAAAATGTTATGAAAAAAATTCTTATATTAAGCATATTGATATTATTAATTATCGGGTCTTTTGTTTTTTATAATGTTAGTATAAATTCAGAAAATAAGCCAATAATTAATTATGCAATAGTAGTAGATGGGCAGCCAGCAGAATCTTTTCCGGATGGTGCTGGTTATAGTGTGACAATAACATGTGATAATGCAAATGCAGCTTGGGACAATAAAGTAAATGGAGTTAAGTTTAACAGTATATCAGGAAATTCAAACTGTGACATTACATTTACTACAGATAATTCTAATGAGACTTTAGCAAATCATATAATAAGACTAGATACATCAGGAAATGCAGAAATAGAATATACAAATAATGCAGAGTATAGATACACGGGATTAAATCCAGATAATTATATATGGTTTAATGATGAGATGTGGAGAGTAATAGGGGTGTTTAACGAGGCTTCCCATGGCGTAGCAGGACAAAATCTAGTAAAAATAATAAGAGAAGACGCATTTACTTATGCATTTGATACGGCAAACGATAATAGTTGGTCAGACTCAGGTGGTGGAGCAACGCTCAATACACTTTATAATACATATTTTTATAATGGAACAGATGGAACAAGTTATAATGGGTGTAGAACTTACAGTACAACAACGACAGGCAACTGTGATTTTACAGAAAAAGGACTAGATGCAAGTGATAGAAGTTTAGTGCAAAATGCAACATGGTATTTAGGAGGTTTTCCATCAAGTGCTATAACAGCATCGGAGGCATATACAACAGAAAGAGGGAGCGCAACATCAGATGGAACAAATTTAACACATAGTGCTCCAATAGGGTTAATGTATGCAAGTGATTATGGATATGCATCACCAAGTAGTTGTTATAGTGAAAATATAGAAAGTTATAATACCGCAGCATGCGGGGGAGCAAACTGGCTTTTATCAAATCGATATGAGTGGACAATTGTGCCTTACTCTAGCAGCTCGAATCGCGTGTGGAGTGTGCACAATTACGGTTACGTCAACAGCGGCACCGCGCGCGATGGGTATGGCTCCCGTCCAGTCTTGTATCTAGAGTCTTCTGCGCTGCATTTGGGTGGAACGGGAACTGAAAGTGATCCGTTCATCGTAGGATAAAAGTATGTCAAGTATAGTCGGCGTAAATTATCTTGTTAATTTGTTGCCGACTTATTTTTTGCTATAAAACACCTTTAGGTGTTTTATTTTGGCATGTTTTGTCGATAGTGTTGCAATAAAAATAAAAGTGTTTAAGATATAGACTTTAAGAAAAGAGGACAACATGAAATATAATGAAGATTCATTAACAACAGATGCAGTATTTAAAATATTTTTTCATAAAAGAAAAGATTACTTAGTATTAGTAATAAATGAAGTATTAAAATTAAATGTTAAAGAGGAAGATATAACATTTACAAATAATGAAGTTATGGGAGATAATTATCAGGATAAAGGATCAGTGCTAGATGTTAAAGTAAAACTAGAGAGTGGAGAAACAGTATTTGTAGAAATGCAAAATACAAATAATGAAGATATTTTAAAAAGAGCAGCATATTATAATTCAAAGTTAATAAATGAACAATTAACAAAAGGGACATCATATGATAATTTAAAGAAAGTATATGGAATATTTTTTGTAAATTACACTATAAAAGGTATGAATAAAATGTATACAAAGTTAACTATGTGTGATATTATTGGGATGAAAGAAGTTATGTATCCTTTAGAAAATCATATAATAAATTTAAGGATGATAAAGGAAAATAAAGAGTTTAGTGAAAAGATGATGAGTTTCTTAAGATATATGGCTTTGATGGATGAAAAAGGTAGGATGAAAATGACAAAGAAAGATAAAGTTGCTAAAGAAGTGCATGAAGAAGTAAAAGATATAACATCATCAGAGGCTTACAGAGATTATCTATTTACAAAGGAAAAAGATGAATTGGATAGACTATATGAAATGAATATGGCTAAGAAGAAACTTAGGGAAGAAATACATGCAAGCGCACATGCTGAAGGACTTGCTGAGGGACTTGCTGAAGGTGTTGAACAAGGAATTGAAACTAATATAAAAACAATGTATGAAAATAAATTAAGTATTGAAGATATATCAAAGTATACTAATATTGATATAGAAGAAGTAAGGAAAATAATAAATACTAAGTAATATAAAAAGCATTAGTGGTTATACTATAAATAGGTGAAGCTAATGCTTTTTATGTGTATAAGAATATTTTTAGCTAGAATAGTAGATGTAAGTATAGGTACAACTAGAACTATACTTATGATTAGAGGTAAAAGAAAAATAACAGCAGTACTTGCATTTTTTGAAGTTTTAATTTGGTTTTTTATAGCAAAAGAAGCTCTTGATAACGTAACTGATAGCATTTGGATACCAATTAGTTATGCAGGTGGATTTGCAGCAGGGACATACATAGGAACAGTTATAACGAATAAATTTGTTAATGGATTCATCTCCATATTTGTAATAACAAATATGAATAATGATTTAATAGATAAACTTAGAAATAAAGGTTTTGGAGTAAGTGTACTTGATTTAAAAAAAGGTAAAACTAAAGATAAAAAAGAAATGTTATTTATTCAAATAAATAGAAAAAGTTTAAATAATTTAATAAAATTTGTTAAAAAAATAGATAGCAAGGCTTTTATAGTTATAAATGAAACTAAACATGTATATAATGGAGTTATTAAATAAT
>CAYJFC010000032.1:0-8886 GCA_964369625.1 uncultured Muribaculaceae bacterium | reverse complement strand
CATGGCTCTGCAAAAGCTTGATCATCAGTTCAAATCTGATAGGCGCCTCCATAAATAAAACATCTCATAGAAATATGAGGTGTTTTTTATATAAATTCTGAAAAAGTATATAAAAATTAATTTTTGCATATATATTACACTTGAATACAGTAAAATGATTTAAAGCGTAAAAATTACTCTGAAAATAAAAAATATAAAAAAAGGTTGTAATTTATAGAAGTGAAATGATATAATATAATATATATATAAGTGTATAGCTCAAAAAAAGAACCAGTTTATTAGCGTAAACTGATTCGTTTTAGAATTTTCTTATTTTAAATTTAAAATAAAAAAATACAAGATATTTTTTTGAAAATATATAAATTGATTTTTTAAAAAAAATACAGTTTTAAAGTTTATATAAATGGAGTATATAATGGAGAATAAAATAAATATAATAGATGAAATGATTGATAAAATAAAGCAATTAATAAGTAATAAAGAAATAGTTAATTATCATAACTGTGTATATAAGCAATTTCATAAAGAGGTTATAAACTTCTTTTGTAATAATAAGCTTAACAATACAGTTGAGTGGGGTCAAATAAATAGATGTTTAGTATATAAATCTACACAATATTTGTCTTTAGATGAAGCAAATTATATAATTATCAATTTAGAAAAAATAAAGCAAATAATTTTAAATAATGATGTTGAAAAAAATGAATTTGATAGTATAATGCACAAAGAAGTTATAATGGTAAGCAAAGAAAAATTTTTTAGTGAATATTATGCTGATTCTGTAGAATCAGCATATAAACAGTTAAATAAAAAATGTAAAGAAATATATTTTAAAATAACAGGTGAAGAAAAAGATGGACAAGATTTGATGAATAATATGTTTTCTATTAAAAATCCTAAATTTATTTTCGAAAATATTAATACTGAAAGTGGAAGAAATATTCAACAAGGATATCACTTAATATTTGCTGGTGTAATTTCAGGTATAAGGAATATTAAAGCACATGATAATTTAACTATTTCTAAGCAAGATGCATATAAAAAACTTGTGCTTGCGAGTTTTTTATTTGAAAAAATTGATACTGGAAAAGTGAATGTTTTATAAAATTTAAGTTGTAAAAAATAATAATTTATACTATAATTGAGGTGATCAAATGAAAATAAATAATTCTACTCAAATAGAAAAAATAGCTGTTTCTTCAATAAAAGATATAATAAGTAAGCATATTCCTGAATTTGAGGAACATATAAACGATAATGATAAAGGAATGTCTTGGGATGGGGAAATATATTGGTTAAACAATACTGAAGGTAAAAAAGATATTATAGGAACAGTAAAAGTTCAAATAAAAGGTAAAAAAGTAAAAGAGTTAACAAAAACTCAACTTAAATATTCAATTCAAACTAAAGATTTAAAAAATTATAAAAGTGAAAAAAAAGGAACTATATATTTTGTTGTAGAAATGACAGAAAGTGAAACACAAATTTTTTATGCAGAATTATTACCTCATAGATTAAATAGAGAAATTGAAGATATTAAAAAAGCCGATCAAAAAAGTAAAAGTATAACTTTAAAACTATTAAAAAATCCTGAAGAAAATCTAAAATATGTTATAATGAATTTTATTGAAAATTCTAATAAACAAATAAATAATAACGTATTACAAATAGAAAATATTAATAATAAAAAATTAGAAATTAAATTATATTCGAATAAGAATAATGTTTACGACTGGTTATTAAATAACGATATTTATGGTTATTCATTTGATAAAGAGGGAAAACTTAAAGGATATACTCCTGTTATTATTGATAAAATAAAATTTTCTATAAGCAATACTTTGAGAATTGGTGACAAAATATATTTAGATAAAATTAAATGCAGTAAAACTAAAAATGATAATTATATTTATTTAACAGAGGGAATTACTATTAGTATTAATAGTAAGACATTAAATTACAATGTAGTAGGTAATTTAGATGATAGGATAAAAAGTCTAAATATGCTTTTAGATCTAAATAAAGAGAAAAAAATTTATATTAATGATAATGAAATATTATTAAATATTAATTTAGATGATGAATATCTAAAAAAAATTAATGATTTATTAAATAGATATATAGAATTAAAAAATATGTTTCAGAAATTAAACGTTAATTTTAATATTAAATTAGAGGAATTATCAGAAGAAGATGTAAAAAAAATGGACAGATTATATGAGCTATATAAAGGGTCAGAAAAAGAAAAGTTTCCTAATATTCTAAATTTGTATAATATTGAAATAAATAAATATAATATAGCTATAATTATATTTTCTGAAAAAGATAAAAAAACAAAAGTAGTTAGTTTCTTTTCAGAATTAGGCAATATGTTTTATTCTAAATTAAAAACAATTGAGGAACAATATATTAACACTAGTCCATATATTGAATTAACTGTAGAACAATTAATTAATTATTGCAATATTGATTATGAAATTGTAAAGAAATCATTTGACAATATTGCGGAAGTAGAAATACTACAAGGAAACATTACACAATTTATATTAAATTTACTAAACGCATATGATATAAAAAAAGTATATAAATTTTTAGAATTAGCGGAATATTTAAATAATAAACTAGTTAATTTAAAAGAAGTAGATGTAAGTGTACTCATAAATAAATTTCAAATAATATATAGGAAAAGGAATTTAACAAGTCTTGAAAAAGATGAAATATATAAATTGAAGAGTACTATAAAATCAAATAAAGAACAAGGTTTATGTGCTATAGCAATATTACTAGGAAATAATTATGATATTAAGTATTATTTAAAAAAAATGGATAGTATAAAGCAAGAAGAATTTAAAAAATTTCCTATATATAACCTAATTAAGTAATGCACTTAGATACATTTAAAAGTATTTAGTAGGATGAATACCAGTACAACTGCATTACCAATTGTACTAGAAAGGTACATATTGGTTATCAAATATACTTTAAATATATTTGATAAAAATGTAAAATTACAAAAGCTTGATCATCAGTTCAAATCTGATAAGAGCCTCCATAAAGAAAACATCTCATAGAAATAGGGGGTGTTTTTTATTGAAAAAAGTTAGTTTAAATGTTATAATGTATAGAATAAAAAAGGAGTAACATATATGAGTGTCGAGATTATAATAGCTATAATAGGAGGATCAATTAGTTTAATAGGTGCTGTAATTAATATAACAATTACATTAATTAATATAAAATATTCAAAGAGAAGCAAAGTTTTAGAATATTTAATATTAAAAAGAGTAGAAAGTTTGGATAATATAAATAATTTTTTTAATTTGTTAGAAAAACAAGATAATTTTATATACGATTACTCTAAATGTAAATTGTTAAAAAGGTACGAAAGTCAAATACCAAGTTATTATGTTATTTTTGAGGATAAAGAAAAACTAATAAAATTTAAAACCGATTTAAATAACTTATATACTAATGAATACTCATTAGATTTTAAAATAAGCTGGAATTTATTTATTATAAAATCTTTTATAGATAATGTAATTCTATTTTATAATATTAATAAAGGTTGGATGAATAAATATCCTCAAACTAAGATATTTATCTCTTTAGAACTTCAATTGTTAATATTAAAATTAAGAAGAGAACTAAATAGAGTATATTCTACTCAGAAATTTGAAGAATTTAATTCTATTCCTAAAAATTCAAAAAAGAAATATGAATCTGAAAAGAAAAGATTTAAAAAAATGAGTAAAACAAGTTTTTTTATGAATTATATTGAATATATGAGCAAAAGGCATGAAAGGTATATAGTATATAAAAACAAGCATAGAAAAAATAACCTTTCTTTAAATGAAATGTATAAATATAAAAAAAATAGATATAAAAATTTAAAACTAAGACAAAAATTATTTGAAAAACAAATTAAACAATTTAGATCTTGTAATAATTGCAAGGAATTATGTATAATGAATAAGGATAATAGAACTATAAGTTAATCTCTCTCTTTATCTATAAAGTAATCTTTAACCTTAGATACTTCATCATCTTGGAAATGTTTAAGTACATGTGAGTAAGTATCTAGGGTTATTTGTATTTTAGAGTGATTTAGTAATTTAGGTGCAACCTTTATATTAATACCTGTTTTTAAACATCTAGTATAAATGTATGTCTAGCATATAAGCATTATTACATATAAATAAAGTATCATCATTATGTTTAGTTTTAATTAATTTACATAGGCTTCTAAAATAAGTAGATATAGATGATGCTGATTTCAGTTTTTATTTTTCTGAAGGAATAATAATTCAGTTGAATTATAGCATTCATCATACATTAATTTATTATCATGATTTAACTATTTTATAATATTTACTATTTTGTCTGATATAAATGGTATTGTGCGCGTTAAGAAATTTGTTTTAAGTATAGATATTTCTTTTAATTTTCAATTATATACATTAGTACTAATTTAACTACACTATAATTTTCTAAGTTAAAAGTAGAAGATAGAACCTTCCTTTTTAAACGATTTGATTTTTTAGGCATAAATATACTCCTTGCATTTACTTTACATATTAACTTACTATTTTGATATTTGCAAGTTATTTCAAAGTATTAGGGTAGATTAGTGTAACTAGTTACAAAAAGTGATATAATTAAGTAAAATAGTTTAAGTAGGAGGGTATATTATGGGAATTAATAATTTAGTAGGTGTTCCTTGGCATGTTGAAGGGTTAAGAAGATCAGAAGGAGATGAACGTAGGCATAAATCTCGTTGTGAGCATTATATAAAACAAACTAATAGATGAGGGTATAATGCTAATAAATGGTATAGGGTCAGCACGTTGTATGGATTATAAAGAAGAATTAAATCAATCAAATATAAATAAAGATAAAATAGAAGTTAAAGAAAATAGTATTATTCTAAACATAGTAATAGGAAATAATATTAAACATAAAAAATATGGGGTAGGAATAATAAAAGCTTTAAATAATACTGTATTAGAAGTTGAGTTTAATCAAGATGTAAAAAAATTTGATTATCCTAGCTCTATTATTAATGGGTTTATTCAATTAATATAATTCTAATGCAAAATAAAAATATAGAAAAAAGTGAAATATGTAGAAATAGCGAATGTGATATAGGATCGTCTATTTATTTTTAATATAAAACATGATATAATAATGTAAAAAAAATTAATAAAGGATGTGAAAAAATGAAAAAGAACAACATAATTTTCAAAAGTATCTTTTCATTAACATTTATAGTAATTGCTATACTTATTACTTGTTTTGAATGGGCTAAAGTTAATATAAATAATACAGTAATAATACTTGTATGTATATCTTTTCTGCCTTGGATAATTAATTATATAAAATCTTTGGAAGTTTTTGGAATGAAACTTGAATTGTTGAGTGATAGAAAAAAAGAAGAAATAGAAAAGAATATTTTAGAAATTACAAGTCAAGAAAATATAAATATGGTAGCGAAGGAAGATAATAAAGATTATCAAAATAAAAATACAATATTATTAGAATCAACATGGAAAATATTTTTAGAAGATGATAAAATAATTAAATTAGTATTAACTAGAGTTGAATTAGAAAAATTAATAAAGCAATTTTGTCAAAAATTGAAATTAAACACTAATGGAACAATAAAATCTATGGCTCTTGAGTTATATAACCATAAAATAATTGGAGCAAGTGAATATAAACTTATAAATGATATGATACCTATTTTAAACAAAGCTATTCATAGTGATATTAAATCGTTAAATGAAGAGGATATTGATTGGACTATAGATAGTGGAATAAGTTTATTATCACTTTTAGAATATACGTATAAAACACAAAAGAAATATAATTAGAAAACATTAATAAATAATCATTATTCACAGTTAGAGAAATCTAGCTGTTTTTTTATTACTCAAAAGAAAAGGAGTAATCACGAAAAAGATAATCATAGGAATGCTAGTAATTATTGTACTAGTTATAATAATAAAAATACAAATACAAATAGATAATAATCCAACAGAGTATGCAGCAAGAGAATATACAATAACAAATAAAGAAATATTATGGAGTATAGCAGAAAATGTATGCATCTGAGTGCATGGATATAAGATAATATATTTATTATATAAAACAAGATAATAATATAGAATCTACGATATATGGAAATAAAGTAATTATAATAAGAATTTATGAAGAAAGGTGAGATAATTAGATGATAGAAATGTAGTAAATACAAGATATATAGTAGTCAATAAAAGATTGATAAATTTAGCTTATAAACTGGAAAAATATATGAAAAAATATTATAATACTTTTAGGTGAGTTAAATGTGTGATTTTAAAAAAATAAATGATGTTATTAGAGAAAAAATTGGTAAGTTCAAATATCATGTGAACTTTAGTGAATATTATGATAGTCAATTAAATGAAGAAACTATATCAAATTTAAAGTTAATAGAAAAAATATATGTATTTAATGAGTTAAAAGCACAAACTTCATTAAACAGTATACAATTAAATGATGAAGAAATAGAAATGTTAAAAAAATTAGAAGATGTTTTGGAAAATGAATTTATTCTTAATAAGATATATTATATTTTGTGGTTGAAAACTAAAGAACATACAAATATAGATAAAATAATTAAGGGGAATATAGCTTATGCTGAAAAAATATATGATTGCGAACATTGGAAACACTGCTATAATTCTATTGAAATAGCTACCAGAACAGCATTGAATTATGGTAAATTAAAAGAATTTGTATCTGACTATATTGAAAAGTATATATTAAACTTAAATGGAAATGAAGGTTATGCATTTACAAATAAATTGATAGGTTTGAAATTAGAATTAGGATTTTATGAAGAAAGTTATATAAGTATATTAGATAAAATTATTGAAAAACAAAAGTACACGAATATGTTTATAGTAGAAAGCTCATGTGAATTAAAATTAAAAATATATAATAAGAATAAAAATACTGAAAAAATAAAACAAACAAAAATAGAAATAGCACAATTATATGAACAGTTAGGTGATGAATATGGTTTTGAAAACTTTCATAATGCTATAAATTATTATGAAAAAGCTATTGTGCAATATAAAAAAATAAAAGGACAAAATAGTAGTGTTGAAAAAATTTTAAGAAAATTACAACCATTAAAAAAAGAAGTTACTAAAAATTTGAGGACATTCAAGCAAGAAGTTGATATAACTAAATTTAAACAGATTTCAAAAAAAATGTTAGAAAAAGTAGATACTTTGGAAGAGAAAATAATTTTATTAGGTTTGAATAGTGAATTTGTAAAAAAATCTAAATTAAAAGATACAACTTTAAAAAGAAGTCAAATGTCATTAACCTCAATGTTATTTGGAGAAAGACATATAGACAAAGAAGGAAAAACTATTATAATAATACCACCAATTGACATAAATAATATAGATGAAAATGTTTTAGAATTACATATGAATAAAAATTTGATTACTGATTTTGAATTTATGGGAAATACTTACTTAATAGATTTTATAAGAGCTATTAAATTAGATAAAGAATTTTGTTTAGAAAAAGTAAAATTTTTAGTGCATGATAATATTATGATACCAGAAGATAGTAAAGAGATAATAGCACTAGGAATATTCTTAATGTTGAATGAAGAGTATTATGCTGGCTTACATATTCTAGTACCTCAAATAGAAAATTTATTTAGAGTAATAGCAAAAGAATGTGGAGCTATTGTTACAACTTTCGAAGATGATTTAACAGAGCAATCTAAAACATTAACTAGTATATTTGATGTTAAAGAATTAATAGAATGTTATGATGAAGATATATTATTTACATTCAAGGCAATTTTAAATGAAAAGTCTGGTGCTAATTTGAGAAATTTAATAGCTCATGGTATATATGATAAAAATGAAAGTTATAGAGGTATAGTGAAATATTTTTTAGGAATAGTTATTAGAATGTGCTATATGTATTCAAAAGATTGCTTTAATATAGCAGAACAAATGGTAAAAAAAGATATTTTTAAATATAAATAAAAAATAAAACACTTTTAGAAATGTACTGAATAAAAAAACTAGACACTTTTTGTTCAATGAGTCTTGTGTAATTTACAGGGCTCATTTACATTAACTTAGGTTATTATACTAATCTATGTATTCTATTATTTCTTCTTTCAGTTTTTTTGTTGAATTATATTTTCTATATTTTACCATTTATTGATATTGTTAGTCTTAAGTTAAGTGTATCAGTTTTAAAGTTTCTATTTAATTCAGTTTAAATTATGATTTAACATTGATATAAATGTTGAAATGAAAATTATACTAGTTGTTAGTGCTAGTAAATAAACACCAGCAAAGATATTGTAAATGATCCATAAGAAACAAGCTATTAATTGTCCTAGTCTCATAATAAAAGTGTTTTCTTGATAAATACAGATAGTAAAAACAATACCTGCTAGTATTGGAAGTATGCAAAACCAACCTGTATAATCAAATAATGATACAATTGCATATAGTAAAATTAATAATATAATAATAAGTTTATTTTTATTTTTGTAACATACAGATGTACGAATAATATTAATTATTGTAGCTAAAAATCCTGTAGTAGCACCAGTTAATAAATATGACAGTGCATATAAAAAACTAGCAAGTATATTTATTTTAAGTATTTCTTTTCTATTTTCTTTCCAGAAGCATATAACTTCAAAAATAAATCCTAAACAAATTAGTATTTGAGCTATCCAAATTAGCATAATAATCTCCTTTATAGTTAAAAGTATTTTACACTAATTAATGTGTAAAATATTATATATAACAATACTGTGAATTATATCATTAAAAACTAAAAAAACAATATAAATTA
>CAYJFC010000031.1:0-9085 GCA_964369625.1 uncultured Muribaculaceae bacterium | reverse complement strand
AACTTATTTCTAAGCTGATTTTTATTGTTTTTTAAACAGTTTTATTTTTGAATTTTATTTTTTCAAATATATTTTTTCCTAATTGAATACAATATTTATACTCTTCCTTTTTAAAATAACATAAAAATATTATAATATTAGGTATAATAAATGCTATTAATATTTTTAATCCGAACATAATATATATATTATCTAAACTAAACAAATTAGCTGATAAATATGTAATTAATACAACTACAAAAGCAAATGCAAATTGTTTAATAAAATTTAATATATATTCTATTTGACTTCTACCAAATATTTTTTTATATACAAATTTTGGGTAACTATATAAAAATAATACCATAGTACTTATAAAAGTACCTATAAATACTCCTGATAATCCAAACAAAGATATAAATATTATTGAAGCTACTATATTTACTACTGATTCAAAAAGTGGAATCAATCTATCCTCATGATAAATTCCTGCCGCTTCTTTAAATAATGTAATACTTGCTCTCATAACACCTACAAAAAAATTAGCGACCATTATAGCAACTATTGTTATTCCAAAAGTATATTGACTTCCTAACCAAATTTCTATAAAAGGATTTATTAATACAAAAAGAAACGTTGTAGCAAGCGTTGATATATAAAAATTAATAAATGTTATTTTATTATATATATCAAATGTTTTCTCTTTATTGTTTTCTACTAATAAATTACCAACACTAGAAGTATTAGAAGAAAATACTTGTCTAGTTAAAGATGCTACTCCACTAACTATTAATAAATAGTTAGAATACAGACCAACAGTAGCTATACCTATAAAATATGAAATTAAAATATTATCTGTTCCTAGTACAATAAAACTTCCAATTTTATGAAATATAAGACCTTTAATTTTTTTAAATATATCATTAATAGATTCTTTATCAAGTTCTTCTGCATCATTGTCTTTAAGATATTTGTATCTATCATTAGCTATTTTAGTAATAGTTATATTTTCAATTAATCTCATAAATATTTTTATTAATAAATATGCTATATAATTTCCTGTTGCGATTAATATAACTATTTGTATTATATTTAATAATACTGTTGCAACTAAATGTACCATACTAACCAAATAATTTTTTTGATCAGCATATAATATAGATCTCTTATAAGTAGATATATATGAACATATTGAATCTATTAAAAACAAACCAAAAATTAAATACACACTAATTTCAATATTGTTTTCTCCAACAATATATCCTACAAATGGTAATATAATCAGACCTATAACAAGGACTATAACTGCTATTAGTCTATATGCTTTTTTATAAAATAACAATAATGACTTTATTTTATTTATATTATTATCAGCAAGAGGTTTATATAAACTATATACAATTGCTGGACCTATACCTAGTTCTACAATAGATAGCATTGTTATTAAGTTTGTAAAAAGACCATTTATACCCAAATATTCAGTCCCAAGATTTTCTAAAAAAAATCGTTGTGTTATGAAACTAATAAGCATTATTGATATCATAGATATAGTATTTGCCATCGTATTTTTTATAGAATTATTTATTCTCATTTTTCTCCTCTCAAATCTATTTAAACTTATACATAAATTTGAATACAAGATATATAATTCTTGCATTCATATTTAAATAAATAAAATTTAAAATTTTAAAAATTTTTCTATTTGTTTTAATTTTTATAACATTAGTTTTAAACTCGTTAATGATTTTAAGTTTATGCAACTTAGTATATTTACATTCTAAATTAAATAAATCAAATGTACACGAACATATACTTTTGAATTTAATATATTTTGCAGTAGCAATAATTTTATCATCATTATACTTATTTGCAAATTTTTCTAATATATCATTTACTTTCATTAACATTACATATTTATTTTCATTATATTTTTTTGTTAATGAATTTGCTACGTTTAATCTGTAATTATATAGATTAACATTTAATATATCAAAATTGCTTATATAACTAAAATATTCCAAATTAAATATTAAATCTTCACCTATTTTTATATCTTCTGCAAAACGTATAGAATTTTTATTTAATATGTTAGTATTATAACATTTATTCCAAATGGAATTAATTACTTCTCTTTCTATCATATAATTGATTTTTTCATTAATAGAGTCACTTATCACTTTTTCTGTAAATACATTTTTAGCAATCGGCATTTCTTCGGCTTCAAATGTAGAAAAAGCAAATTGAATTAAATCCAAATCTGAATTTTGAATCTTTTCATTGATTAATTCTATTGCATTATTTTCAATATAATCATCACTATCAACAAATATTATATACTCACCTGTAGCATTGTCAATTCCAATATTTCGTGTATATGAAACACCTCTATTCTCATGAGTAAATAATTTAATTCTTTGATCTTTATATTGATTGCACAATTCAAGACTTTTATCAGTTGAGCCATCATTAATTATAATTATTTCTATATTAGAATATGTTTGATTTAATACTGAGTCTATACATTTATTTAAATATTTTTCTGTATTATACACTGGTATAATTATACTATATTTATTATTCATCTTGTTCCCTTCTAATTAGTAAGTTATTTCATTAAAAATTGTTCTATATGGTAATACTTCAGCCTGACCTAATATGTAAGTTGATAATATAAACTCTCCTATTACATAAGTAACTAAAAATATTTTAATTAAATCCTTATTTTTAACATTTTCACTTTTTAATAATGTTGCTATAATAAATATATCTACAATTGAGAAATACATAGCAACTCTCTTTAAAAATGGAGATATATACCCCGAAAATGATATAATAACAGAAAATATATATAATATTAAATATACCTTATTCTTTTTATCTTCACTTATAAGCACCTTAGCATTACTTAAATATACTATTAACATGATTAAGCTTAAAATAAAGGATAAATTTGTAGAGTCAATTGCTTGACTATATGTATCATAGTCTGAAAATATAGATATACTTGTTAATATTGAAAATATGGTATTAAAATTTAATATAGCTACAATTGCTAAAAATATTATAAAAATTTGTTTTTTTGTTATTTTTTTATTAACATCTTGTACAGCAAAATAAATTGGTAACATTATTATTGCTGTTGTATGAAATAGAGATGCTAGTAATACCATAAATGAATATTTAATAAATGATCTGTTAATTAAATATTTAAATCCATAACATACCATTATTACCGATAAACCTTGCCTAATAATATTAAATGTTCCTGTAAAATATGAAAATAAGTATACAAACATAATTAAAGAAGCATAATTTTTATGATCTTTTATTACTTTGATAAGAAAATATACAGTCAAGGCTGCAAATAATACAAATAAATATTGTACATTACCTAAAAATGATGCCATTTTTACCACAACAAAGAAACCAACTTCATATTCAGTATTCAGCATATTTGCAAAATCTAAAGGAGTTATTATATCATAAGCATACATATAGTTTTCAAAATCTGTACCTACAAAATATCGTATACCAGATAAAACAATTAATATTCCACCTGCAATATATAAATATATATTATTCCCAGTATCTTCATAGCGCTTAGTGAATAAAAATGCACCAATAAAAACAACTATATATAATAATAAACTAATCTCACTTGACATATTTTTACTCCTTTCTCTCTGTTAATTGTATTTTATAACCATATTTTTTATAGCTTTCATATTAATATATCTCTACTTTTTATCAAAATAAATTTTACTAAGCATATCTAAACATCTCTCTTGAGAATAGAATTCTTTAAATTCATTTGGATTTTTAATTGTAATATTTTGATCTTTATATTTTTTTATTTCTGAAGCTAATAATAAATAATCTTCGCAAGAAATATTGATATCATTTCCTGACTTAAGCATAACATCTTTGTTACCTCTTGAATTAGTTGCTATTATAGGTTTCCCAGCTACTAAAGCTTCCATTAAATTAACCGGTAAACCTTCTCTTCTTGATGTAGATATTACTAAATCTACTATTTTAAGTAACTTTGGTATATCATTTCTATAACCTAAGAATAAAACTTGTTTTTCTAGTCCTAATTCTTTAACTAAACTTTGATATTTTCCATTTAAAGAATCTTTACCAGCTAATAATAACTTAATATTACTCTTCTCTTTTACTAATTCACTTATGGCTTTTATAGCCATTGACTGATTTTTATTATTATTTAACTCTGCAGTATATATAATCACAAAGTCATTTTTGTTTACTCCTAAGCTATTTCTTAATGATAATTTTTCATTTTCTGTCATAGCAAATTCAAACTTTTTAGAACTTACACCAACACCTGGAACATAATGAATATTTTTTGTATCGAATTTTGACTTAGCTAATTCATAATCTTCCTTATTTATTAAAATAATATCGTCTGTATATTTTGATAAATACTTTTCTATTGGGTAAAATATTAACCAGTTCATTTTTGGAGCACCTTTAAAAAAATGTAGCCCATGTGCAGTATATATAACTCTTGTTCCATTTTTTCTTGATCTTTTAGCAGCTAATCTAGTTACTACACTTCCCATTGGTGTATGAGTATGTATAATGTCAAATTTTTCTTTTTCTATTATACTTTTCAATTGCTTAATTGCTTTTAAATTGTTTATCTTTAATGGACTTCTTTCAAAACAAATTTTATGTTTAACATCACAATAGTCTATTTCTTCATCACCATTTGCTGCTACATGAACTTCATATCCTTGTTCTTTTAGCATTTTCATATATGGCAAATGAAATGTTATAATATGTCTTGAAATTGTTGCTGTAAATAATACCTTTTTCATTTATTTCCTCTCAATTTTAACTTCATTATATTTCATCATATAAATATCTTCATCATAATTTCCTATTTGAATATCATTAATTACTCCATTAATATTATTTATAATTAATTTTGGGAAATTAACTCCACTTTCATAAGCATGTGGATATCCACCACCAAATCTAGGATTAACTTCAGATATATAATATTCTCCATTATTATCGAAAATATCTATATCTATTACTCCAATAAATCCTGATTTCGAAACAAAATCTTTAATTATTTCAAATAATTTTTCATTTTTTACAGATCTTGACTTATCAGTTTCTCCAGCTCTCATTTTTATTTTTTCTTTAATGAATATAGCTACAGTCTCTTTACTTATAAGATCTATATATACATCTACTCCAAGTTCTTGACCTGTCATAAATTCTTGTATCATTAAATCATCATATTCTGAAAATAATAAATCAATTTCTTCTTTTGATTCAACTTTACTTATATTTATACTTGCACTCCCTTTAAATGGTTTTACAAATACTGGGAAATTTATTTTATTGGCATCTAAATCTGCATAAAAAACATCTTTATCTATATAACTTTTTGCAGTCTTAAAGCCATTATTTTTAGCAAACTGATACATCTTATATTTATCAAATGCAAGTTCAACACTATTATTATCTGATAATATAGGGTTAACATTTATAGCTCTAAATTTTTCTATATTTTCAGAGATTAAACTTAATTCTGGATCTATTAAAGATATTAGTGTATCTATACTTTCTGATTTACAGATATCTAATATTTTTTCAATATAACCTTCGGCATCTATTCTTGGAACTATATAATATTTATCAGCATCATATATTGCTGGAGCTAATAAAGAGCAATCTGTTGCTATTACACTGCCACCTTCTTTAGCTATTTCATTTTTAAAGTATTGTACTATTTTATTTCTGCTACCAGCACTTAAAATTAATATATTCATTTTTAATTCTCCTTAATTTGGTTGAAAAACAATGGTGTACCTCCAGTATGAATGAATAAAATATTTTTATTTTTTATATCATTTTTATTTATATACTGTTCCATTCCATAATAAGCTTTTCCTGTATATGTTGTATCTAAAGGAATACCTTCCTTTAAATACATTTGATTAATCGTATTTACAATTTCTTTATTATATTTACCATAACCACCTTGTAAATAGTCATCTATAAATATAACTTCTTCAATTGGTATGTTTAAATCTAATTTTTTATTCTCACAATATTCGATAACACTTGAATAAACAACATTTGCTCCTCTAGATTTTTCTCGAGCTATACTTATGCCTACGATTTTTATATCTGATTGACATATGTATTTACCAACTATTAAACCAGCTTGAGTAGTTCCTGTTCCTGAAGCATGAAAAATATAATCAAATTTTATATTATTATCAAGAGAAAATTTACTAATTTCGTCAAAAGCGTCTACATATGCCTCTGTACCAAAATCCGAATGACCTCCACCTGGTATAAAAAAAGTTTTATATCCTAATTCATTATTTTTAGCAATTACTTTTTCTATAGTTGTTTTTACATCTTCTATCTGACACAAATTAATGTTTGCTCCTGTAAATTTAACTAGTTGTGTATTAGGATTATTCTCATTATCTGTTATTGGAGTAATAATTTCACATTTTAAATTGTATTTAGAACAATAATTTGCAACAACTCTACAATGATTAGAGCTTTTACTACCATATGTAACTACGCAAGTAGCTTTCTCTTTTAATATTTCTTGAAAAAATTTTTCTCCTTTTCGAGCTTTATTTCCTCCAAAACTAAATGGCAATAAATCTTCTCTTAATATATATACATTATTATTTTCATCATTTATTCTATTTACTATACAACCCACTTTATTCTCCTTTTATATATCCATATAAACATCTATCAACATATTTTTCATTATGAAATAAATCATTACGTAATAAACCTTCTTGTTTAAAATTATTTTTTTGAAGTAATATATTTGATGCTAGATTATCTTTTTCAACATATGCATAAATTTTATTTAATTTTAACTCATCAAAAGCACATTTTAAAAGCAATTTAGTAGCTTTACTTGCAATACCTTTTCCTTGACAATCTGATTCACCAAGTAATACATAATATTCTGCTTTACTATTTTTACTATCAATACCCAATAAACCAATTAAACCTACTGGTTTATTATTATATTCAATAACTGCATCATATCTATTAGTAGCATTTTTATTTTTTTCAAACCATACCAATGTTTTTTCATATTCAAGTGGTAGATCATAATGTAAATATTTGTTATTTGCTTTATCATTAACCCACTTAACTTTATTTTCTATATCTGAACTTTCAAATTTACGAATAGTTACATTTTCTAAATTACCTTTTTGTTTCGTTTTATAAATACCATCTTTTTTTACTACTGTTTCAACAGTTTTATACATAATTATTATGTCTTTAACAAAATTAATATCTGAAATATATTCATTATCTATTGTAATTCTTTCATCCCATGTAGCATTGTTTCTAACTTTTACTTGAGCCAACCCTGTTATTCCAGGTTTAACTTTAAATCTTGTTTTTTGTACTTCACTATAGTCACTATATTTAAAGGGATGGTATGTTACTGGTGGTCTAGGCCCAACTATACTCATATCTCCTTTAATTACATTTATTAATTGTGGTAACTCATCTAGGCTTGTTTTTCTTAAAAAACCACCTATCTTCGTAATTCTATTATCTTTTTCAGTTTTTACTTTTAGACCATCACCAATTTTTTCTGCATTGGTAACCATAGTTCTGAATTTGATTATTTTAAATACTTTACCATTTAACCCCAAACGTTCTTGTAAGAAAAATATATTTCCTTTTGAAGTTAATTTGATTAAAATAGCAATAATTATAAATATAGGTAAAGTCACGATTAATCCTATTAAACTTAAGACAATATCCATTAATCTTTTAAAATATTTTTTATACATTATATCCTCTTTTCTTAATTTTTGTTAAATAATTTTCTAACAGTTTTGATTGTTAATTCTATATCTTCATCTGTCATTTTAGTATCTGATGGCATACATATACCTCTATCAAATAAATCTTCAGCAACTGTTATTCCTGAATCATTATGATTGAAATATTCATATTTTTCAAAAACTGGTTGAATATGCATTGGTTTCCAAACAGGTCTTGATTCTATATTTTCTTTTTCTAAAGCTAAGATTATATCTAATGGTTTAATTGAAGATTCCGTTTTAATTGTCATAACAGATAACCAATAATTAGGTTTTCCAAATTCACAAACAGGCATCATTTCAATCGCTTCTATATCTTTAAAACCTTCTTTGTATTTGTTATAGATATATTCTTTTTTGGCTATTCTTTCATTTAAAACTTCCATTTGACCAACACCGATTGCTGCAGATATATTACTCATTCTGTAGTTATATCCTACATCTTTATGCTCATAGTGTCTAGCTGGTTCTTTTGCTTGTGTTGACCAGAATTTAGCTTTTTCAATTGATTCTAAATCATTTGATACTAACATTCCTCCACCAGAAGTTGTTATAATTTTATTTCCATTAAATGAATATACACCATATTTACCTATTGTACCACTCATTTTACCTTTATATGTAGCACCTAAACTTTCGGCTGCATCTTCGATTATTGGCACATTATGCTTGTCACATAATTCTTTAATTTTATCCATATCTGCAGATTGGCCATATAAATTTACAACAATAACTGCTTTAGGAATATATTTCTCAAAAGCTTTTGCTAAAGCTACTGGTGACATATTAAATGATTCTGGTTCGCTATCTATAAATACTGGTATACATTTTTCATACATAATAGGATTAGCCGATGCTGAGAAAGTAAGAGATGAGCAAAATACTATATCATCTTTCTTAACATCACATAATTTTAATGCTAAATGTAATCCAGCTGTTCCTGCTGATAAAGCAAGAGCTCCTTTTACATCATTATATTTACACATTTCTTCCTCTAATTTATTAACATATTCCCCAAGAGGAGCAATATAATTTTTAGCAAATGCATCTTGTACATTTATTAACTCATTTCCACCCATATGTGGTGACGATAAAAATATTTTTTTATTTCCCATTTTGTTCATCCCTTCTTTTATTTTATTTAATGTTTTAAATTAACCAATTTTTTTATTTGAATTATTTAATTCTTCAGGCTCATAATACGTTGGTACTATCTCCTTAACTACTGCTTTAATTTTTTCTTT
>CAYJFC010000030.1:0-9722 GCA_964369625.1 uncultured Muribaculaceae bacterium | reverse complement strand
TTTCCTTTGCCATCCGAAAAATATTTAATTGAGCCATTTTCACCTGTTAAATATTTTCTGCAGCATAATTTTTATCTACTATTTGATTTGGAACTACTACTAAACTAGCTGTTGTATTATTAGTTGCTAAAATTTTTCCATTGCGATCTACTATTAATCCCCTGCTGGCTTCAATAGGTAAGTTTCTACTCCATAAGCTTTCTGCTAAAGTATTAAGCTTATCATAAGCAAACACTTGTATATAAAATACCCTAACTACTATTATTATTAAACATATCGCTATAACTGCAAGAAAAAATCTTATTCTAATATGTATATTATTAACAAACATTTTATCACCTATATAAATATATTTAAATCCAAAAGAAAAAGAAGTTTTTTTATATTAACTTCTTTTATTTAGTTTCCGTATTCATCTATTATATTTCCAACTAGTTCCTCTAATATATCTTCTATTGTAATAATTCCTATGGCTTCTTTTAATGAATTTGTTACAATAGCCATTCCTACTTTTTCTTTCTGTAGTTTTTTAAATGCAACATTTATTTTTTTATTTTCTCCAATAAACACAGCTGGTTTAATAGCAGATTTTATATTAAAACTTTTTTTATTTAAACTTTTAAGTAAATCCTTCATATATAATATACCTATTATATTATCAAAATCTTTTTCATATACTGGTATTCTGCTATATCGATAATCTAAACTACTTAATCTTTTAAATATCTCATCTTTATGCATATTAATATCAATTGAGACTACTTCTTCTTTTTTCTTTACTATATCTTTTACATATTTATCATTAAATTCAAATATGTTATTAATAAAATCTTTTTCATATTTTTTAATAACACCTTTTTCTTCCCCATGATCTACCATTAATCTTATTTCCTCTTCGGTTACTTGAAGTTCTTCTTTTTCATTTACTCCAAATAATTTAGAAATAGAATTTGTTGTTTTTGTAAGAAATTTAACAAATGGAGATACTATATAATAAAATATCGATATAATATTAATAGTACTATAAGCTATTTTTTCATGATGTTTCATAGCTATTCTTTTTGGTATTAGTTCACCAAATAATAACATAAATACAGATAAAATAATAGTAATTATTACTATCGATATAGCATTCCAAATTTCCAAACTAAATAATGGAATAATTTTATGCATAAAAGGAGCTATTACTGATGCATATGCATCTGATGCGAGCGCACTAGATAAAAATCCTGCAAAAGTAATTCCTATTTGTATAGTAGATAAAAATTTAGAAGGTTGGTTAAGCATATTATAAATTTTAATAGCTTTTTTATTTCCTTTTTTTGCTTCATTTGCTATATAAATATCATTTAAATTAATAAACGCCATTTCACTTGCTACGAAAAAAGCATTTATTATTATTAATATTATTAATACTATAATTCCCATTTAATCTCCTACTTTTCCATAAATATTTTATAAAGATTTTCCACTTTATCAATATCCATAGATTTCAAATGTTCTAAAGGATACTTAATATTTAATTTTTTATATTTATCTTTTGCGTACTCATGATATGGTATAAATTCTATTTTTTCTATATTGTTAATGTTTTTCAAAAACTCTTTTAAATTTTTTATATAATTTATATTATCATTAATACCCGGGATAATAACTTGTCTTATCCAAATTTTTTTATTATATTCCTTTATTTTATCTATAAAATATAATGATTCTTTTATATCATAACCTGTTAATGACATATAACTTTCACTAAATATATCTTTTATATCCAAAATTATTAAATCCATCAAAGGTAAAATTTCATCGTAATTATGATTTCCTACTCCAGCAGTGTCAAGCGCTATATGCACTCCCTCTTTTTTTAATTTCTTAGAAAGTTCTACTATAAAATCACTATGAAGTAGTGGCTCACCTCCTGAAAAGGTGACACCCCCTTTGTTTCTAAAATATGGTTTATTCTTAATTATTTTTTCAAATACTTCATCTACTGTATAGTTTAATTTACCCATTTTCCAAGTTTCTGGATTATGGCAATATAAACATCTTAATTTACAACCGTTAAAAAATATTATAGTTCTAATCCCAGGACCATCAAGCATACCAGCACTTTCAATTGAATCAATGCTTGCTAAATTACATTTTTTCATGGAATGTTCTATTAATAACCTCTTGTTGCTGTTCTTTAGTAAGTCTATTAAATCTTACTGCATAACCAGATACACGTATTGTTAAAAGTGGATAATTTTCAGGATTTTCCATTGCATCTATTAATAATTTTTTATTAAGTACATTAACATTTAAATGATGAGCACCTTGAGAAAAATAACCATCTAATAAATTTACTAAATTATCAATTTGATCAGTTTTATCTTTACCTAGTGATGAAGGCGTAATAGTAAATGTATTTGATACACCATCTTTACAGCAATTTTTATAATCTATTTTAGCTACTGAGTTAAGTGAAGCAATAGCACCTGATTCATCACGGCAATGCATTGGATTAGCTCCTGGAGCAAATGGCACACCTTTTTTTCTTCCATCTGGCGTTGCACCTGTTTTTTTACCATAAACAACATTTGAAGTAATAGTTAATACTGAAAGAGTTGGTTCTGCATTTTTGTAACATTTATGACTCTTAAGTTCTTTAGATACTTTATCTAAAATATCTAAAGCTATATTATCTACATCATTAATATCATTACCAAATTTAGGAAAATCTCCTTCAATTTCAAAATCAATCGCTATTCCATCTTCATTTCTAATTGGTTTTACTTTAGCATGCTTTATTGCTGACAAAGAATCTGCTACTACTGATAAACCAGCTACACCATATGCCATATAACGATGAACTTTAGAATCATGAAGTGCCATTTGAACACTTTCATAAGCATATTTATCATGCATATAGTGAATAATATTCATTGCCTTAGCATATGTAGTGCACATTTTATTAATTACTTTATCATAAGCTTTCATTACTTTGTCAAAATCAAGTACTTCATCAGTTATTCTATCCAGTGATTCAATAACCCTTGCACCACTTACTTCATCTACTCCGCCGTTAATAGCGTATAGTAATGCTTTAGCTAAATTACATCTAGCTCCAAAAAATTGCATATCTTTACCTAGTCTCATCGCTGAAACGCAGCAAGCTATTGCATAATCTGATCCATATACTGGTCTCATTAAATCATCATTTTCATATTGTATTGAATCTGTTTCTATAGAAATATGCGCACAATATTTTTTGAAATTTTCAGGCAGTTTTTCACTCCATAAAATTGTCATATTAGGCTCTGGAGACGGTTTTAAGTTTATAAGTGTATGAAGCATTCTGTAACTTGTTTTAGTAACTAAGCTATCATCTATATCCATCATACCACCTATAGCGCAAGTTACCCAAGTCGGATCTCCTGTAAATAGTTCATCATATTCTGGAGTTCTAGAATGTCTTACCATTCTAAGTTTTATTACTAATTGATCAATTAATTCTTGAGCTTCTTTTTCAGTAATAATTTTATTTTTCAAATCTCTTTCAATATATATATCTAAAAATGCATCTATTCTTCCCATACTCATCGCTGCACCGTTATTTTGTTTTATAGCAGCTAAATAACCAAAATATAAAAATTGTACTGCATCTTTTGCATTAACTGCAGGATTTGATATATCAATACCATATTCCATTGCCATATTTTTAAGTTCATGTAGTGCTTTATGTTGCTCATATACTTCTTCCCTATGACGAATTAATTCTTCACTCATTTCATCACCAGTTAATTTTTCCCAATCACTAGCTTTTGCTTCAATAAGTTTATCTACACCATATAACGCAACTCTTCTGTAATCTCCAATGATTCTTCCTCTACCATAAGCATCAGGTAATCCAGTTAAAAGACCAGCTTTTCTTGCTTTTCTTATTTCATCATCATAAGCAGAAAATACACCATCATTATGAGTTTTTAAATTTTTAGCAAGAACCATTTCTTTTTCTTCATTAAATTTATAACCATATGCTGCTGCTGCTGCTTTTGCAGTTCTAAGCCCTCCAAAATGGTGATAAACTCTTTTAAGTGGCGCATCTGTTTGAAAACCAACTATTACTTCGTTTTCTTTATCCATGTATCCAGCGCCAAATACATCTATTCCACTTACTACTTCTGTTTCAATACCAAGAATACCTTTTTCAAGTTCTTCTTTGATAAGTTTTTCATATATACTAAGTACTTTATCAGTTTTCTTTGTAGTTTTTTCTAAAAAACTTTCATCACCTTCATATTTAGAGTAATTTAGTTTAATAAAATCTTCTACATCTACTATATTGTTCCAATTTCCAGTTTTAAATCCTTTATAAATTTCCATATTTTACACCTCTATTTAATTTTATCATATTAGCAAAAAAAAACAATTAATTTTTAGTTAATTTGTTTTTTACAATTATAAATATACATATAAATAATAATCCTATTAAAATTCCTGAATAAACATCACTTAAATAATGTACTCCTAAATATAATCTACTAAATGATATTAATAATATTACTATACTTAAAATTATGATACTAAATATTTTATATATTTTATTAAATTTACTAGTATATACAAAATATATTATTAATCCATAAAATATTGTACTTAGCATTGCATGTCCTGATGGAAAAGAATATCCTTGTTCTGCTACTATAGCAAAAGTTGGTCTAGTTCTTGCTACTACAAATTTTAAAAATACATTTAAAGTAAAACCAACTACTAAATTATATATTAAATACATTGATACTTTATTTTTTAGTATTACTAATAATAATACAGATATAATTATTAAAAATTGCCCTGAAGCTAAAAATGAGAAAAAGTTCATAAGAGTTGTTAAAAAATCTTCTCTTAAATTATTAGTTATATATGCTTCGAATTCATAATCTATTTTTATTAAATTATCTTTAAACAAAACTACAGTTAATCCACATAGTATTATTAAACCTATAACTAAATATATTTTTTTATTTTTCATATTAATTTAAAGTTACACTCAAAGTATCTGTTTTCACAACAACAGATCCTGCTGCTATACTTTGACCATTTACGTAACCATACCCTTCTATTTGATATTTTATTCCCATTAAATTTGCAAGTGTTTTTACATCACTGGCACTATAACCTGTAATATCTGGCATTACTATATTTTCAGAATTACTTTTAATAAATACTTTATCTGAAGAAAATACTGTACTATTTTTAAGTGGATACTGATTTGTAACATACGTTCCATCACCTATTACAACTGGTAAAAGAGATAAATTTCCTAAATCTACTACAACATCACTTACTTTATCACTTATATAATTATCTAGTGTAATTTTAGATGATACAACATGATTTATTTCTTCATCTGTAATTTTTGCATAACTTGCTATTTCTTCAATAGCAACTGTAGTAATATCAGCTAAATTACTAGATGGACCAGTATATCTATCTGTTGCCATATACAATATATACTCTGGATTTTCTTTTGGAAATATACTTGTAAAACTTCTTATTACGTTATTATCTCCTTCTAAATAACCTCCACTTGGAGACGGTATTTGCGAAGTACCAGTTTTACCTATAACTGTTACATTATCAGGCTGCCATAAAGTACTTGTACCATTATATACTGCATCGTACATTAAATTTTGCATATGTTCAATAGTCTCTTTACTATAAACTTTAGCTACTTCTTCTCTACTAGCTTCATATGTAACTGTCCCATTTTCATCTACTATTTTATCTACTATATAAGGTTTTATTACAGTTCCATGATTAGTGATAACACTATATGCTTGTAGCATTTGTATTGGAGTTACACTAAGCCCTTGACCAAATGATGCATTAGCAAGTTCTGATTGATAATAAAAATCAACACTCCCTTTTATTTCACCTGCAAGTTCTATTCCAGTAACAGAGCCAAAACCTAAATTTTTATAATAATCTGTTAATGTACTATTCCCAAGCTCTAAAGCAAGCATAGTAGAAGCAACATTTGATGAATATGCATAACCTTTATCAAATGTTATTTCTCCCCATCCATATTTATTATAATCTTTAATTGTTACATCTGCTACATCTATAGAGCCGGATAAATATGTTTTATTACCATCATATAATCCTTCTTCTATGGAAGCTGCAAACGAAAATGTTTTCATAGTTGAACCCGGTTCATATTGATAACTAACTAAGGGGTTTAAATATGACGTAAGCGTATTTAAATCATTTGGATTATAAGTTGGACTAGTAGCACTAGCAACTATTGCTCCAGTATTCGCATCCATAACAGTTATAATAGACCACTGGTGTTCATATTCTTTCGATATTTTATTAATAGCATTTTCAGCTATTAACTGAATATTACTATCAATCGTTAAATATATATCAGAGCCACTTACTGCATCTGTAGTAGTTTCAGGTACATTTGGTATTTTATAGCCATAAGCATCCACTTGATATATTGACTGACCATCAGTACCTTTTAAAATATCATCGTAATATCCTTCAATTCCAAGTTCACCAGTAATATGCCCATTTTCATCTGTTTTTGCATAGCCAACTAAATATGAAGCAAATGTTCCTGATTGATAATATCTTGTCACTGAATTTGTAAAATCTATTCCTGGTAAATTAAGTTCATCAATTTGACTTTTAACAAGCTCTGTAATATTTCTTTTAAGTTCTACTTGATATTTATCTTTATTAAGCATTTCAAGTAAAACAGATTCTTCTATTTCAAGAATTGGAGCTAAACTAGATGCTGTTAATCCCTTATCAATAACATGTCTTGGATCATCATCTTCTTCTGTTCTAGATTCTTCTAAATAGGCTATTACTGTGTACGAATTAACTGTTTGAGCTAAACTTTCACCACTTATATCAAATATATTACCTCTACTAGCATATAAAACTTCATCAACTGTATTTCTTGAACTAGCAAAAGCTTCAATATTCATTCCATCAACTGTATCACCAAGACAAACTGACGCAAGCCTTATAATTGCAAGCAATAAAAAAAGAGCAACCACTAAATATACAAATTTATAATTTTTAACGATTACTCTACTTTTCACTAATTTTATTCTCCTTCAATTACTTTAATATTACCATTAGTATATGATAATCCATAAGTTTCTGCAATAGTTTGGATATTTTGCAAACTAGCAAGTTCATTAACTTGCATTGCTAAACTTTCATTTGTTTTATTTTGTTTGGATATTTTAGATTCAAGTTCTTCAACATTAATATTTGTTTCAGATAAAAGTGCTGAACTAAAAACATTAACTACAGGTATTAAAATAATTAATCCTAGTAATAAAATATACATAATTTTTTCACCTTTTAATAGTTTTACTTTTTTTCCATCACTTTTTTTCATCTTTATATCCTTTCAATAACTCTTAGTTTAGCACTTCTACTTCTTGAATTTTCATCAAGTTCTTCTTGGGTAGGTAGAAGAGGATTTTTGTTAATTAATTTAATCAGTGGTTTATACTGATCTGGTATAACAGGTAATCCTCGAACCATTTCATCTATTTCACTATATTTTTTAAATACAGTCTTTACTATTCTATCTTCTAAAGAGTGAAATGTTATTACACATATTCTTCCGCCCTTATTTAATTTATTTATTGCCTCTGGTAATGCTTTTTCAATTACTTTTAGCTCATCATTAACTTCTATTCTTATTGCTTGAAATATTTTTCTTTCAGGGTGTTTTTTATAAAAATAATTTGCACCTACTGCTGATTTAATTGCTTCAACAAGCTCTAAAGTTGTATTTATATTATTTTTTTCACTTACTATTTTTTTAGCTATGTTTCTAGAAAATTTTTCTTCTCCATATTTAAAAAATATGTTAGCAAGTTCTTCTTCGCTATAAGAATCAATAATATCTTTAGCACTTTTACCATTATCACTCATACGCATATCTAGTGGTCCATCATTCATAAATGAAAAACCTCTAGAAGCATCATCTATTTGCGGTGATGAAAATCCTAAATCAAATAAAATACCGTCTACACCAAAATCTCCAATTTCATTTAAGGCTTCTTCAAGTGTAGAAAAATTTTTATTTATCAAAGTAAAATTTTTCCCAACTTCACCTAATAGTTTAGTACTATACTCAATTGCCTTTTTATCTTGATCAAAACCATATAAATGACCTTTTGGTATTTTAGATAATATCTCGCTACTATGACCAGCATAACCAATTGTGCAGTCTACATATATACCACTATCTTTTATATTTAGATTTTCAAGAATTTCTTTTTTCATTACACTATAATGCATCGTTTACCTCAAATAAATGCTCCGCTATTTCTTCTAATGCACTTTCATTTTCTATATTAAAATTATTAAAGTCTTCATTAGACCAAATTTCTAAACGGTCATTAACACCAATTATAACACATTCTTTAGTAAGATTTGCATATTTTGCATGCAATTCGTTAATTACAACTCTGCCTGATTTATCTAAATTAGAATCAGTGGCTCCAGAGAAAAATGAACGAATAAAAGTTCTAGCATCTTTTTTAGTAAAAGGAAGTGTTTCTAACTTTTCAACTAGCTTATTCCATTTTTCTAAAGGATAAACATATAAACATTTTTCAAGCCCTTTAGTAATTATGAATTCACTACCTAAAATGTTGCGATACTTTGTAGGAATAACTAATCTGTTTTTTTCGTCAAGATTATGATTAAATTGACCAATCAACATAACGTTCCCCACTTCCCCCCACGATGACCCACCGTGTAACTTTATTATACTTCTAAAACAAAAAAAAGTAAATAATATTTATTTACTTTTTGAACTTTTTTCAAAAGTTTACATTTGTTTACAAAAATAATGATTATTTAGTTTCTTCGTTAACTTTAATTACTTCTTTACCTTTGTATTGACCACATTTTACGCAAGCTCTATGAGGTTTCAAATTAGCACCACATTTTGGACATGTCACTAATGTTGGAGCTTCTTTTTTTAAATGAGTTCTACGCATTGCTTTTTTTGTTTTACTTGTTCTTCTAAATGGAACTGCCATTTTATTCACCACCTTTAAATAGTTCTTGAAGTTTTTGAAGCCTAGGATCTATTTCTTTTTCTTCGTTATCTTCAGTTAATATTTTCCATCCGTCCCCTTCTTTATTTCCTAAATCTTTATTAGAAACACGAATAGGTACTTCCAGTACAATATTTTCCCACAAAATCTCATAAATATCAAGTGTATTTTGCACACTTTCTAAAATTTCTTCTATATTTGTATCAATTTTATGAATATAATCACTCAAATCTACTGCATCTGGCAATATTATATCACCAAATAATCTTCCTTCTAAAATTATTTCATCAAGTGAATTATAATATAATTTACCCTCAAAAATTAAATTATCTATTTTTCTAATACCAATAGTTTTAAGTTTTTCATCTTCATATTGCAACTTTTCATTTATTAATATTTCTTTTTTTACATTTAAAGTTTGTATATTTATAATCATAAAACACTTCCTAACTAATAAAAATATAACACAAAATGTTATATTTTTAAAGCATTACTAATTAATATATGTTATTTTAGCAAATCCATGACCTGTATGACCCGTTCCAAGAGGATACGTTCCTCCAGTTGGACTCGGCATTGCTACCAGCTCCCCTTTTACATTTGTCCAGTTATATCCTGCTCCATCTATCATTACTGTAT
>CAYJFC010000029.1:0-9852 GCA_964369625.1 uncultured Muribaculaceae bacterium | reverse complement strand
TACCCGACCTACACCCTTAGCAGGGGCGCCTCTTCAGCCTCTTGAGTACTGCTCCGTAAACCAAGTTACTTAATAATTTTACCTTATATAACTTGGATTGTCAATTATTTATTAACTATTGTATCTAATGTTGAAATAAATTCGTGCATTGTACTAATGTAATCAACTTTATCAGATGCGTTATTAAAATTATTCATATATATGACATTAGTAGAATCTGATATTAATTTATTCGATAATTCATTAGTATCACCATATTCATTTATAAATGCTAAATAATTACCATTTTCTAAATTAGTTTTAATATTGTTTAGTGTATCATCATTTTTATTTGCTTCATCTTCTAAAGATATTATTGTAAAGCCATAATTTTCTAAAAATTTAAATGAGTCAGATGAAATTATTAGTACATTTGAGTTATTACTAATTGCCGTTTGACCAATTTTTCTTAAATCAGCATCAATTAGCGATAAAGTTTCTGCTAGCTCATTATAGTTATTATTAATATCTTCAACTATATCAACGCGCTCTACATATTCTAATAAATTATTTTTGATATTTTTAGCAAGCATTAGAAAATTATTTGGACTAAGCCATAATTCTTCGACACTATTTTCAATATTTAAACTATGTGCAGCATCGATAATTAGGATATCTTTATTTTCATTAATAAATTCTTTTGCTATATTTTTTTCATTTATTGTTCCATTATAAACAAATAAATCACATTCTGCATATTCCTTTATTTGTTTATCAGTTAGTTTATAATCATTTACATTAATGGTATCATCATTAGGATAAATACTTTTGATATCAGCATATTCGCCATATAATTCTTCCATCAAATAACTAATAGGGTATATAGTAGTATATATTTCACTATCTTCTAATTGATCTTTTCCAAAACTACAAGCTGTGCTCATAGAGGCGATTGCTAGTAATAATATTAATTTTTTCATTTTTTCTTCTCCTTTTGTGGTACTGGATCATATCCATGTTTACCAAATGGATTACATCTAATAATCCTTTTTATTCCTAAATACAAGCCTTTAAACAAACCGTGGTTTTCTAATGCCGTAATCATATAATTGCTACATGTAGGGTTAAATCTACAGCTCATATGTGAATTAAGCGGTGTTTTTTGATAGGCTTTTATTAATTTAATTATAATTTTTTTCAATTTTAACACCTACTAGTATTGTACATTATTTTCTTTATTTTGACAAGGTAGCGCATATAGTCATTTTTTACATAATTTTTTGAAAAAAAATATATAATATGGTAAAATAAAATCAGTGAGTTATTATGAAAATTGATATAAAAGAATTGAATTTAAATGTATATGTAAATTATAAGAGTATTAAAAACTTGTATTTTCGTTTTGATGAAAAAAACAATTTAATAGTTTCTTGTCCTTTAAAGGTAAAAGAAAATGAGGTAAGAGCACTAATACTTAAAAATGAAGAGGAAATATATAAAATGTATTTTCTAGCCAAAAAACAAAATGAATATAATGAAAAATTTTGTTATTTAGGCAAAGAATATCAAGTTAAAATAGTAGAAAATTTAGCTAAAGTGGGCTTTAAAGATGATTGTGTATATGCTCCTAGTGTAAAAGCTTTAGAAAAATTTTGGTTTGAAGAATGTATGAAAGTTTTTAAAGGTGAAGCTAGTATTTGTCAAAAATGTTTTTCTAATTTACCTGAATATACTATAAAAGTTAGAAAAATGAAAACTAGATGGGGTGTTTGTCATACTCGGAAAAAAGAAATTACATTAAATAGTGAACTATTAAAAAAAGATATTAAATTAATTGATTATGTTATTATACATGAAATGTGTCATTTTTTTGAAGCTAATCATAGTAAAAATTTTTGGGAATTAGTAAGTGCTGCGTGTCCGGATTATAAAAATTTAAAAAAGAGGTTGAAATTATGGAGTTAACTAGTACAAATAATGAAAAAGTTAAAATATGGTCAAAATTAAAATCAAAAAAATACAGAGATGAACAGAAAATGTTTTTAATTGAGGGTGATCATTTAGTTAATATTGCTTTAAAATATAATCTAGTTGAAGAACTAATTTGTTTAAATGATGAATATGAATTTACAAATAAATATTTAGTGAATGAAAATATTATGCAAAAAATCACTAGTCAAGTAAGTATAAGTAACGTTGCCGCTACAATTAAATATATAGAAAAAGATTTTGATGATTCCAATATAATAATTTTGGATCAAATTCAAGATCCAGGTAATTTAGGTACTATAATAAGAAGCGCAGTTGCTTTTGGTTTTAATAATATTTTATTAGGTGAGGGAACTGTCGATATATATAATGATAAAGTACTAAGAGCTAGTGAAGGTATGATTTTTAATGTTAATTTTAAAAAAGAAAATATCAATAGCTATGTTAATGTACTTAAGACCAAAGGTTATAAAATAATAGGTACTGATGTAGCAAAAGGCATTGATATAAAATGCTTAAATAAAGAAAAACTAGCATTAATAATTGGTAATGAAGGTAATGGATTAGATAAAAATATTATATGTGATGATTATGTTTATATAAAAATGAATGAGTCATGCGAAAGTTTAAATGCGGGAATAGCAGCATCAATATTAATGTATGAGGTGTATAATGGAAAATAAAATATATATAGGTAAAATTACTACTACTCACGGGATAAAAGGTGAATTAAAAGTAATAAGTGATTTTGAAAAAAAAGATAGAGTTTTAAAACCAGGATTTAAAATAATAATTAATAATAATGAACATGTTATAACTAAATCACATATTCATAAAAATAATTATTTGATTACCATTGATAATATAAATGATATAAATTTAGTAGAAAATTTTAGAAATAGTGAAATATATATATTTAGAAGTAATCTTAATTTAAAACCAAATGAATATTTACTAAGTGATCTAATATCTTTTGAAGTATTTGATAAAGAAGACTATATAGGAACTGTTGAAAATATTGCTTCGAATAGTGCTAATAACTTATTAGTAATAAAAGGAGATAAATTATTTTATATACCATTTATAGAAGTGTATATTAAAAATGTTGATATTGCTAATAAAAAGATAGATACATTAAACGGAAAGGAATTAATAATATGAAAATTGATATTTTAACTTTATTTCCAAAAATGTTTGAGGGCTTTTTAAATGAAAGTATAATAAAAAGAGCGGTTAATGAAAAAAAAGTAGAAATTAATTTAATTAATTTTAGAGAATATACACCACTTAATCATGGTCAAGTAGATGATACAATATACGGTGGAGGACCTGGCATGCTTCTTAGATGCGAACCTATATTTAATGCAGTTAATGCAGTTAAAACAGAAGATTCATATATAATCATATTGAGTCCAGAAGGAAATAAATTTAATCAAAAGAAAGCAAATGAATATAAAAATATCAAACATTTAATAATAATATGTGGTCACTACGAAGGTTTTGATGAAAGAATAAAAACTTTAGCTGATGAAATTGTTTCAATTGGAGAATTTGTTTTAACTGGTGGAGAAATACCTGCGATGGCTATTAGCGATGCTGTTATAAGACTTCTGCCTGGAGTTATAAATAAAAATAGTCTTGAAAGTGAATCTTTTGATGATGATAAATATGATTATCCTTCATATACAAAACCTAGTGTTTTTAATGATATGGTTGTTCCCGAAGAGTTATTAAGTGGAAATCATGCATTAATAAAAAAATGGAGAGAAGAAAATAGATTAAATATAAGGAAGTAATTTATGATATATATAGTAAGTGAAGATAAAATTAAAACTAAAAATTTCAAACTTAATTTAATAAATGGTATAACTATAAAACCTAAAATACCTAATTTTGAATATGATAAATTAGTTTTATATAAAGATAATTTTAAAGAAAAATATATTATAGATAGTTATTTAAATAACTATAAAAAAATATTAAATATGTTTTTATATGATAGTGATGATAGTGAAAATTGTGGAATTATATTAAATGAAATAAGTAGGTTAGAATCTGTTATTTTAAAAAAATATACTAAACACTTAAAAACAGAAAAAACGAAGAAGTTACTTAAAGAATTGCTTATGTTAGAGCAAAGTGTTAAGAAAAAAATATTATATTATTCTAATATAGAAAAAAAACAAAGTAATAAAAGTAGATAATAATATATAGTTATGATATACTTTTTTTAGAATAGGAAGAGGATTATGGAGAAGAAAAAATTATATACTTTAATTAGTATATTATTGCTAATAATTATGTTAATAATTATACTACTAGGAACCTTTGTGTTTAAAAGTTATGATGTGATATTTGATTCTAAAGGAGGAACTAGTGTTGCAGCAGAGCGTGTTATGACAGGGAAAACAGTAAAGGAACCAGATACACCTGTATTAAAAGGATATATATTTGACGGATGGTATTTAGACGGAGAAAAATATGATTTTGACGCTAAAGTAACTGAGGATATAACTCTTACAGGTAAATGGACTAGTTTAACAACTCCGGTTGAATAAGATGAAGTAATTCATCTTTTATTATGCATTTTGACAAATTACTGTAAATATGATATAATTTAGATGTTGTGGTGCATTATTCTAGTCGAAACTGTTTATTTGAAGATGGGCCTAAAAATTTATCATTTAAGTAGTGAAGGATATTTGTATATTTGCTTCTTTCGCCCAGATTGGGGTGGATATATGAATAATAAATATGAGGTAAAATTATAATGGCATATAATCGTCGCCTCTTATTTTCCAAATTATTATAAAAACTGCTTGTCGTGCGTGAAACCAGCGGATACTTCGGTTGAAATTGTTTTTGCAAAAGCGAATAATAATAAATTTAAGTTTCGTTTGGGAAATCCTCTAGAGTGTTACAATTGTAAATGTTATAAAGATTGAAGTACGGACTAAGTGGCCATCAAGTAAGTGTGCTGGTGACAGTCACTCATCTTTTTGAAAGAGAAATCGCCTAAGGGTAACTAAGGGATAAAAGATGTGGAAAACAAACTTGACCTAAGCCGTAAAATTTATTTATAACATTACCACACAAACTAAATTTGCATAAAAAATTTTTATGCATTTATTTTGGGAGAAATATGAAAAAAAGAAATAAAAAAAATAAAGAAGCTATATGGATAATGATGATATTTATTATCACATTTTTCTTATCAGCAGGTTTTGGAGCAATGTCCAATACTATAGTTAGTATAGTGGATACTCCATATGCAATAATTACAACAATTATTATAATATTAGTAGGTGTGTTTTTTGATGTTATTGGTGTTGCAATAGTTTCAGATGCAGAGCATTCTCATCATGCAAGAGCGGCAAAAAAACATAAAGGTGCAAAAGAAAGTCTGTTTATGATTAAAAATGCAGCTAAAGTTAGTAATATAGCAAATGATGTTATTGGAGATATATGTGGAGTTATTAGTGGAGCTTTAGCTGCAGTAATAGCAATTGATATATCTATATCAATTAATGCTAATTTAATTTTAGTAAGTTTAATAGTTAGTGCTGTAGTTGCCTCTTTAACAGTAGGTGGTAAAGCTATTGGTAAATCATATGCAATAAAAAATTCGAAAAAAATCGTAGAAAAAGTAGGTAAAGTTATTTCTTTATTTACTAAGGCTAAATAGTTTTTATGAATTATGATTACATAAAACATAGTCATTTAGGCATCTATGGAATAATAATTAAAAATAATGAAATATTACTAATTAATAAAGAATCAGGACCTTATAAAGGAAAACTTGATTTACCAGGCGGATCAATGAACTTTGGAGAAACTCCAACACAAACTTTAGAAAGAGAAATATTAGAAGAAACTGGATTAAAAGTGAAAAGTTATAAGTTATATAATGTTTTTTCAGTAGTTGTTGATTGGGCATGTGAAAACAAAAAAATAAAAGTGCATCATACTGCTATTACTTATAAAATAAAAAATTATGAAAATAAAGTTTTAGAAAATATAGAAATTAATGAAATTAATAATGATTCCTCTGGAGCAAAATTTTATGATATAAAAAAACTTAATCAAAACGATTTATCTGAAATAGCAAAAATAGTTTTGTTAGGGATAAAATAAAAATATTTGTATTTTTTTTGAGTTTATGTTATAATTAACGGGACCCAAGAAAAATAATCCGCTGGTATCCTCTAAGATTATTGGTTAAATACATAGAAGAAAGGATGGTTAACTTGACAAATTTAGTTGACAAAATAAGCAAAAAACATATTAGAACTGACATTCCTGAATTTAGAGTAGGGGATACTGTTAGAGTTGATGTTTGGGTAAAAGAAGGTAAAAAAGAAAGAATCCAGGCTTTTGAAGGACTTGTAGTTTCTAAAAAAGGTGGAAGTGTTTCTGAAACATTTACTGTTAGAAAAATTTCTGGTGGCGTTGCTGTTAAAAGAATATTTCCAGTAAATACTCCAACAATCGATAAAGTTACAGTTATAAGAAAAGGTATGCTTAGACGTGCTAAACCAACTTATATTGAAAAAGAATTCAATAGAACTGGTAAAGATATTAAAGTTAAGGAAAGAAATTAAAGTCTTTCCTTTCTTTAATTTTATAGAAAGTGGGTTTAAATGAAAGAAAAATTAAAAAAATTAATACCTTATCTAATAATCATAATAGTAGTTATAATTATTAGATCATATATCGTTACCCCAGTTAGAGTTAATGGTTCGAGTATGGATGATACATTAAAAGAAGGCGATATCTTAATTTTAAATAAATTAGAAAAAAATTTTGAAAGGTATGACATTGTTGTACTTGATAAAAGTGTTGTAGGAGATAGTGCTGCTATAAAAAGAGTAGTAGGTTTACCAGGTGAGAAAATATCAATAGAAAATGGTAATCTTTATATAAATGATAAAAAAGTTGATGACCCATATAACGATATTATAATGGATGATATTGTTCCTGAAATATTAGGAGATGATGAATATTTTGTATTAGGTGATAATCGAGCTGTTTCACTTGATAGTAGATATTTTGGCAAAGTTAATTCAAGTGATATTGAAGGATCTGCTGAACTTAGATTGTTTCCTTTTAATAAAATAGGAATGGTAAAATAACAATTAAATTTGTTATTTTTTTATTGTATGATATAATTTATATGTTAAGTAAAAATAAATATATATTTATAAATATTTATTAGAGAAAGAGGTTAAAATGAAAAAAATATTATGCGCTTTAAGTTTAATTACAATTATAATGTTTGCTGCAGGTTGTGATAATAATGATAAAGCATTAAAATTAAAAGTTCATGAAGTAGGAGACTTTAATGTAAGTGTACCTGATGGATGGCTTGAAGTACCGTATTATGTAAGTGGAACAGATGAAAAAATGACAGATGCCATAAGTTTATACAAAGATAATGATGACATAGAAGATGCTTTATATAATAGTCCAGGAATATCAATAGATCATAATAATAGTTGTGCGCTATATAAAGAAAATTATACGGATACAACTTCAGTTGAAGACGTTTTAATAGGAGATTTAGAATTTTCGGGCTTTAGAAGCGAAAATGATGGTTATCCTTTTACACAGTATATTGCTGATATGCAGGAAGGATGTTTATCAATTATATTGCTTCAAGATAGAAAAAAAGGAACTGTTAATATAACTGATAGAGAAATTGAAGAAATTCTTAAAAGTATAGAATTAACGTTAGATGAAAGTGAATATTAATTTTTGACAAACAAGGAGTTGTTATGATGAATATTGAGACAAAAAACATATTGAATTTTGAAGAAACATTTACGAAAAAATATATTGAAAAATATTTATATCCATGGGAAATAGTACCGAACATTTCTGATATTTTTAGCAAATTGATATTGGATATCAATACTGAAGAATATATAGTTAGTGAAAATAATGTTTTTATTCATAAAAGTGCAACAGTATCACCTCTTGCATGTATTGAATCGTCTGTTATAATTGGCAGTAACACTATCGTTAAACCATTTGCATATATCAGAAATAATGTAATTATTGGAAATAACTGTGTTATAGGTAATTCAACAGAAATCAAAAATTCTATTTTATTTAATGATGTTAAATTACCTCATTATAATTATGTAGGAGATTCTATACTAAGTTATTCTGTTCATCTAGGAGCAGGAACAATTATATCTAATTATAAATCAGATAAATCGTTAATTAATATAAAAATTAATGATAGCGTTATAAAAACTGAGTTAAATAAATTAGGTGCTATTATCGGTGATAATGTAGAAATAGGATGCAATGCAGTTATAACTCCTGGAACTATTATTGGAGCAAATACAATTGTTTATCCGCTTTCATTAATAAGAGGATACATAAAAGAAAATATCATTTACAAAAATAAAAATGAAATTATTGATAGAAAATAAGTAGTGAAAAACTAGGAATATCATTAAAACTTTATATGATAAGTATGGGTATTGTTCTGATTTAAGAAAAAATAGGAGGAGCACATGATAAGAAAATTACAACTGTCTGACTACAAATTTTTTTGTAAAGAAATTAAAGAAACTTGGGAATATGAAAAATATATAGGTACAAAAGAAGCTTCATTAGCCTCAATAATATGTTTTCTAGAATATCTTGTTGATTCCAATACTGCTTACGTTTTGGAAGAAGATAAAAATATTGTTGGTGTTCTTATGTTGAAAAATAATCAAAAAACTATTAAGAAATATTTTTTGAAAACTATTGTTAAATTAATGAAAATTGTTATTAAATTATATAAAAATGGTAATGTATTTTTACAAATGCAATTTAATGAGAAGAAAATTTGTGAGGAATTATATAGTGAGTATAATAATGATTATAATTTAAAGATTGTATTTATTATGACACTTAATAAGTATAGAGGACAAGGATATGGTAGTGTGTTATATGAGTGTATTTTAGACTATATGAAATTTAATAAGTTGAAAAAATTTTATTTATTTTCAGATGAGTGGTGTAATTATGGATTTTATGACAAAAAAGGAATGGAAAAAGTAACCAGTGTAAAAAAAGATTTAATACCGTCAATAAAAAATGCAGAATTTTATATGTATGAAGGATATAGTGAATATCAAAGTAAAATATAAAAAATAACGAAAAAAAGTTTTTACACATTTAATATGAAAGATAACAGAAAGGAAGTATTTGTGGAATATAAATTAGAATTTAGGCATAAGGAACAGGATTTTGAAGAAGTTTACAATATAGAAAAACAGTATTTGGAGGAATCTAATATATCTTCAGTAATTCAAATCAAAAAATGGGATAAAAGAAATAATGATACACACATTTTTGTTAGATGCCTGAATATTGACAAAATAGTTGGTGAAATAACTTTGCTTCCCATAAACGAAACTCTTTTTAATAAATTTATAAATGATGAACTATGTGATACAGAAATCAGTGAAGAAGATATAATAATTTATAAAAGTGGCATTGATTGTTATTTATTGTTTTCTGCAATTGCTATCGATAAAAATTATAGGCATGAAAAAAAAGTTTTAAGCTTATTGTTAGAAGGATTAAGTTTAAAAATTGAAAAATTATTTTGTGGAAATGTAAATATTTTAAATATGTGTAGTGAAGGACAAACAGCCGAGGGTCGAAGATTCATAGAAAAATTTTTAAATATGCAATGCCAAAAGGTAACGAGTGCAAATTACAAATTGTATTGTTATGAAAAAACTAAAGATTTTTTAAAATGGTCTAAAAAGTTCAAAACTTATATTAGTAATTATAACAAAACAAACAATTTAATTGTTAAATAATAGGAGGTAAATAATTATGGATATGTATCAAAAAAGAAAACAAAGAAAAGAAAAA
>CAYJFC010000028.1:0-10308 GCA_964369625.1 uncultured Muribaculaceae bacterium | reverse complement strand
AAGAAAAAAACGCCTAGGCGTTTATTCATTGATTTTAATTTGTTTTTCATATTCCTCATTAAATATTTTTATAAATCTATTAACCTCATCAAGTGTAGTTAAATGAGATAAACTTATTCTTATTGTATGAGATGCTCTTTTTTTATCATTATATAAAGCCATTATAGCATTAGATAATTTACCATTTGAGCATGCTGTATTAGTACTTAAATATATTTCATTATTATCCATGATTCTAATAAAAGTTTCTGGCATAATATTTAAAATACTTATACTTAGTATTTGTGGTATTGAATATTTTGTTTTATTAATTACAATATTCTCATGTTTTGATAATTCATAGCATATTTTTTCATTTATTTTTTCAATATAATTGTTTCGTTTATCTAAATCTACATTAGCTAATCTAATTGCTTTGGCAAAAGATGCAATTAATGGTAGCGCCGGAGTGCTAGGTTTATATTCATTAGTTTTTCCAGAACCATAATTAAGTGGCGTAAACTTCACAGAAGAAGCTTTATAAAAAAATCCAATCCCAAGCGGTCCATACACTTTATGAGCTGAAGCCGACGCTAAATCTATATCTGTAGTATTTATTGATACTTTACCTAAAGCCTGAGTTATATCTGAATGAAGATAAGTATTAGTATTTTCTTTTTTTATAATTTGTTTTATCATTTTAAGTGGTTGCCTAATACCTAACTCTGAATTAACTGCACATATACTAACTAAAATTGTATCATCTCTCATTAATTTTTTCAAATGATCAAAATCTATTAATCCTTCATTATTATTGTTTACATAACTTACTTCAAAACCTATGCTAGTTAAATAATCACATATCGCATATATACTAGGATGTTCAAGTTTACTTGTTATAATATGTTTTCCTTTATTATGATTAGCCATTGCTACTCCGATTAAAGCCATATTATTTGCTTCAGTAGCACTAGATGTAAAAGTAATATCTTTTACTGGACATGTCATAAAGTCTGCTATTTGTTTAGTTGCATCTTTCAATAAATCTGAGGATTTTTTACCAAGAGCATTTAATGAATTAGCATTTCCAAAAAAATCATTAGATACTTTATTAAAAGTATCTAACACATCAGGAGATATTGGTGTAGTTGCACTGTAATCTAAATATATCATTATTTATACTCCTCTAAAAGTCTTTTATGTATACCAGGTTCTATAACATTTATTGCAGATATTGCATTTTCTAAACTTACTTTAAAATTACCTTTATTAAATGCATTTTCTGCTTTAGTTAATCCAAAATCAACTTCTTTATTTGTAACCCTGTACCTATTTCCATATACAATTGCCATTTCAGCCATTTTAGCTGTTTTAATTGTCTCATTAATTGTATTATATGCTTTTAAAACTAAATCTCTTGCTGTATCAACTCTAGTATTTAAAGTTCTAATGGATATTGGTCTTTTATCTAATTCTTCCACCAAAATATCTATAGCCTGCATTGCTTCAGCAAGTTCTATATAATAATTTTTAGGTATACTAGGTAATTTATAAGATCTTACTTTTTCCTTAGTAGATATTAATATTTCTTTAATCTCATCTAGCTGCTCTCTAGCTCTTTTTTCATCTTCTTTTAAACTACCTAAAGTTCTAAGTGCTGCATTAAGTTTTTCTTCAACTTTTAATAATTTAACATTAAGAATTTCCATCTCTTTTGCAAGTTTACTATACGGCATTACTTTACTGCGATGTAAATCCACTAAACGATCATAGCTATCTCTAATACTAGCTAATTCATCTCTAATTTCAAGTATTACATCTACATCATCATCTAATAAATCATAACTATATTTTATATCATCTATTTTCTTTAATAGTTCATTATTAATTTTTTCTAGTTTACTAGTTTTTATTATTATTGTTCTTAGATAATCGTCAAATATTCTTCTAGCAACTTTTTCTTTTTCAAAATCACTAATTAATGAATCAAAATAGTCATACATTGTTTTAAGTTCAAATAGTGAATCCTCTACATTAAGTACATTGAGTCTTTGAAATATATCTAATATTTTTTTCTCAGATTCTTCTTTATTATACCCTATATTTAAATATTCTAAATTATATCCTTCTTTAGTTAATTTGTTTTCTAAAAAAGTTACTTCAGATATTTTTTTAGGTATTAAATTTTTACCAAGAGAAATAATTGATTTTGTTTCATCTATTATTACTTTTAAATTCCCCACCGTATCGCTTATTGCCTTTACTACTTTGCCTACTTCAGTATATTCATTTTTCTCCATTAAATCTTCAAAAGCAGAAAATAATTTATCAACATTTTCAAATTGCAATTCTAACGGAATTTTAACTAAATCGTATGCAGTTTCATCATCTTGATATTTTACTTTTATATCTCTATACTCAATTTTTAATTTAGTAATTGTTTCTCTATTTCTTTCTTCTGATAAAGTAATTTCCTTTATCTCTTCAAGTAAAAATTCTGATTTTGTTCTAAGATTATTTAAATTAAGTTCGCAACCTAATATTACTTCTTTTAAGGCTTTATAATTTTTTTCAATAAATAATGTTTCAATATTATTTATTTCATCTGCTATTTTAGTTAATTCAACGTCTTTAATATTATTAAATCTAGTTTTCCAAGCGTCAAATTTATTTTTTAAATCGTCATTATTAGCAAGAGATTCTACTTTTGTAAGTTCAGATAGTATAGATGCACTGATAATTAGATTTTTTTCTCTTTCTAATTCTTCAATTTGCTTTTTAAACCTTTTTTTCTCACGTAAATTAAGCAAAACTAAAAGACCAACAATTAAAATTATTGATAAAGCATAATATGCAATAGCCATTAATATGAATGTTTCTTTTGCCATCTATAGTCTCACCTTATAAATATATTTTATCATAATATTAAATAATTTACATTCTTAAATTATAATATTTACTAAAATTAACATATATCTTATAATTTATAGATAATAATTTGACTTTTTAGCAAATTAAACGTATAATATATGTGCAATTCTTTTGGCAGAGTTTGTATGGAATTATAACGTGTATATTTAATAATAAAGTAATTAGGTCTGCCCTAGTGAAATTAATATATACACCCTATAGTAATATATAAACAAAATCCTAAGCTTTGTAATAAGACGAAAGGAGATAATAAAATGGCAAGATATACTGGACCAGCTTATAAAAAATCAAGAAGATTAGGTTTTTCTACTCTTGAAACTGGAAAAGAGTTAACTAAAAAACCATATGCACCTGGTGCTCATGGTCAAGACCGTAGAAGAAAATTAAACGACTACGGAATTCAGTTACAAGAAAAACAAAAAGTTAGAATCATGTATGGTTTAACTGAAAAACAATTTAGAAAAACTTTTGATAAAGCTGCTAAGATGAAAGGTATTACTGGGGAAAATTTACTTAAACTTTTAGAATCAAGACTTGATAATATTGTTTACCGTTTAGGTATGGCAAGAACAAGAAGAGCTTCTAGACAAGTTGTTAACCATGGACATATTTTAGTTAATGGTAACAAAGTTGATATTCCTTCATATACTTGTAAACCAGGTGATGTAATTACATTAAAAGAACAATCAGTTAATCATCCAGCTGTTGCTGATGCATTAGAAGTTAATTTATCAACTTTAGCATTTGTTGAATTTGATAAGAAAAAACTTACTGGTAAATTTGTAAGATTACCTGAAAGAAGTGAACTTAACTCTGAAGTTAATGAACAATTAATTGTTGAATTTTACAACAGATAATAAAAAACTCCATTTATTTGGAGTTTTTATTTGTCATAATATATGTTGTGCTATTTTTTAAATCAAGTAAATTATTAAATTCTTTTAATTTTTCAATTGACATTTTTTCACAATATTCTTTTGTATTATTTATTACTTTATTATAATTAATAATATAATCTTGAAGTTTATAATTAACAGCTTCCACATCATCATAACTAAGTATTAAAGATGCTATTTTAGCTCTTTTTTTTCTTTTAATAACTTCCTTAGATATTTCTAATTTAGCTAATTTTTCTTTAACCATATTTATCATTTCTTCAGGAAATCTTGTTTCTATTGAAACTATTAAAATAAAGTAATTATCGTAAATATCCGATATAGTGTTTACATATGATGCCAGTTTATTTTCAGTTACATAATCTTTAAATTCACTAGTTGATCCAAAATTAATATCTAAAAGTAAAGATGCATACGTTCTTAAATCATAATTACTAAAATTTTCAAAATTACTTCTAGGTATTTTTATACCAACTTTAATTTTAGGTAAAGCTACATTGTGATTAACTACACTGCTTTCTTTATAAACTTTTAATTTTTCTTTTGGAATAATTATCTCAGGCTTAGTAAATTTGTCAAATTTTTTGTTATTTTGATTTTGCTTAATAATTTGCATTGTTTCATGTGGATTAAAATTACCAGTTATTACTGCAAACATATTCTCAGGATGATAAAAATTATTATAAACATTTTCAATATCTTTTAAAGTTGTTTTTTTTATATCTTCTTCTTCTCCGGTAATTAAATTTTTGTAATTGCACTTTTCAAAAAGATTTTTAAATATCCCGAAATAATTAACTACATTAGGGTCATCTTCACCCATTTTACCCTCTTCAATAATAATGCCTTTTTCTTTTTCAATCATTTTTTCAGTAAAATATGGAGTTTGAACAAAATCTAGTAAATGAATCAAATTTTCCTCATAACTATTAAGAGCATGAACATGGTAACTTGTATAATCAAAGGTTGTAAAAGCATTGACATCTGCACCCGTTTTATGAAAAAAATCATGTGCAGTTGATCCATCTTTTTCATTAAATTTAATATGTTCTAAAAAATGAGCTACTCCGTTAGGTACTTTTATTTTCTTTCCTTTTACACTAAATTCAGTGTGCACTGATCCATAGTTAACAGATAAACTCATAAATGTACTTTTAATTCTTTTATTAACCCACATATATACCTTTAGACCATTATCACATGTAAAAGTATATATCACTTCATTTAACCCTTGTATTTCTATTTCTTCCATTATTTATTCACCTTACCTTTTAAGGCATATATTGTATTTATTTTAACCTTTTTAGCAACTTTTATTACATCTTCTTTAGTAATATTTTTTATCATTTCAATTCTTTCTTCAATTGGTGGTAAATTATCTTTTAAATGAAAAATAAAATTGCTTAAAAGTGCTATATTATTATCTAAAGACATTTTAAGTGAAGTCATTAAATTATTTTTAGCATCATCAAGTTCTTCATCTAAAAATTTACCTTTCACCATTTCTTTTAAACTTTCATCTATCAGTTTAATAGCTTTTTCTCTATTAGATTCATCTAGAGATACTTGAACTATCATTATGTTATCATATTTTAAATAAATACTATATACTCCGTAACACAAAGAATTTTCTTCTCTTAGTTTTTTATATAACTTGGAAGATAAACCACCACTTCCAAATAAATAATTAAAAACTTGAAAATCAATATTTCTATCTTTTGAATTCAAATTATCTAAATTATATATTATATTTAAATTTGATTGAACAAAAGTACTTTCATCGATTTCTTTTTTTACTTTTTTTACTATTTTATTTTCTACATACATATCTAGTTTATTTGTTTTAATAGTTTTTAATTTGAAAGATTTTGAAATTATTTTATGAATTTGATCAAAATCAATATCACCTACTACATATATATCACATGTATTATTATTTATCATATTTAAATACTCTTTATATAAAGATGATGGAGATATGGCTTCTACTGATGCTATGTCCCCCATTACTGATACGCTTGTTAGACTATCTTTATCCATAACATTAAGAGCATTGCTAATTCCTAGTTTATTGGGGTTTTCTAACATACTTTCTAAATCTCTAATCATTCTTTCTTTTATAACTTCAAAAGTATTTTCTTCAAATGCTTTGTTTAAAACCTTTGGATTTAATAGCATATCAAAAGGAAGTGCTAATACATCTTCTAAATAAGTATCTTCTTTTATATATTTCGGAGATATAAAATTATATACAAAAATAGTGTTTATTACTCCTCCTGTTTTACTAGTAGATCCAAAAAAAGATGATTTATATAGTTCTTCTAATTTAATTACAACATCTCTTCTAGTATCTAAATCTTTTGAACAATCAGTTAATATATCACACAAAAAAGATTTATAAAATATATTTTCTTTTTTTACTTTTTCTCTAAAATGAATTTCCATGTGGCATGATTTAACTTTATCTGATTTAATTACATGTAAATTATAAGAATTTAAATTATAACTTCTAACTTCCATTTTCCACCTCTTTCATAGTATTGTCTTTTTTATTATTATTTATTATATTTTCATATGTTTTTCTTAAAAAATTATCAGTCATTCCTGATATATAATCTATCACTATTGTATCGATTGTATTATTCTGATAATTACTACTCATTTTTTTATAATATGATACTAATATATCTGAATTTTTATTTTGATTTAGCAAATCTTTTTTGATAGTATCATAAACTGTATAAAACATATTTTTAATATCTAATCTTTCTTTTTCTGTATATGCTTTATAATATATATGTTCATAATTAAATTTTTTAAGTTCAGTAAGAGCTTCATATATATTATCACTAAGCATAATATAATTTTTATTTGTGCTATTTTTTATAATATCTAATATAATTGTATTAATAATTTTTTTAGTATTACTCCCTAATACGTCAGTTATTTCTTTTGGTATATCAGAAAATTTTATTAAACCTAATCTTTCTCCGTCTTCAATGTCACGCCCTATATACGCTACTAGATCACTTATTCTTACAACACATCCTTCTAATGTGCAAGGAGTCAGATCTACTTTTTTTTCTGTATATGTTAATTTATATAGCTTAATAAATTCCTCTAAAGATCTTTTTTTAGGTTCAAACTTTTGCATAGATACTTCACCATTATGACAAAGTATTGCATCTAAAACTTGATAATTTAAATTAACTCCATTTCCCTCGTTTTCTATTTCCATTAATAGTTTAACACTATGAACATTATGATTAAAATATTTTCCTGTATATTTCAAAGATAAATCATTTAAAACAACTTCACCTACATGACCAAAAGGGACATGCCCAAGATCATGACCAAGTGATGCAGCCTCTATTAAATCTTCATTTAATTTAAGTGCTCTACCTATAGTTCTTGCTATTCTAGATACATACTGTACATGCATCATTCTCTTGGTAACATGATCATTTTCATTAAATGTAAATACCTGTGTTTTATCAAAATATCTAATATAACTAAGGGTGTATATTATGCGGTCTACATCTCTACCAAAAGGCGTTCTAAAATCTTCTTGTTCCAGAAAAAGTCTTTTAGCCATATTATCTTGGCAAGCAAATTCACTTAAATTTGTATTTATTAATTTCATGTATGCTCCTATATAATTATTATAACACTAGTTATAATAATTTTTACTATAAATTAACTATTATGTAAAAAAAATATGGTGTTAAACCATATTTTTTTATTCTGCGCTTATTTCTTCGTTATTTTCTACTAATTCAGATTCTAAAATATTATCAATATTATCATCTGAGTCATTTGAATCCGCTAATAATTTTTCTTCTAAAATTTCACTAGCATCATCATCTAAAAATGTTTTTTCAAGTTCTATGTCTATATTATTATATTCTTTAGACCCTGTACCAGCAGGTATTAATTTACCTATGATAACATTTTCTTTAAGACCTTTTAAATAGTCAACTTTACCACGAATTGCAGCATCAGTAAGTACTCTTGTAGTTTCCTGGAATGATGCAGCTGATAAGAATGAATCAGTTTCTAATGATGATTTAGTAATACCTAACATTATTGGATTTCCTTTTGCAGGAACTTTTCCAGCTAAGATTACTGGTTTATTACCATCAGTAAATTCTTTTAATGATACTGTTAATCCATCTACAAATTCTGAATCTCCAGCATCAACAATTCTCATCTTATTAATCATTCTCTTAACGATTATTTCAATATGTTTATCATTGATATCCACACCTTGAAGTTTATAAACGTTTTGCACTTCTTTAAGTATATATTCTTGAGCTCTTTGAGGGTTAGTAAATGCAAGCAATTCTTTAGGTGAAATAACACCTTCAGTTAATTTATCTCCTGCTTCTACTTCGTCTCCAACAGCAACTCTTAATTTCATGTTATAGTTAGTAGATACTTCAGTAACTCCTGCAGCATTTTCTATAGCTATATCATGTTTACCATTGTTTTCTTTAATATTTATAACTTTTCCAGTTACTTCAGCAAGTGTTGCTTTCCATTTTGGTATTCTAGCTTCGAATAACTCTTCAACTCTTGGTAAACCTTGAGTGATATCGTCTCCACCTGCTACACCACCTGTATGGAATGTTCTCATTGTAAGCTGTGTTCCTGGTTCTCCGATTGACTGAGCAGCCATAATACCTACAGCTTCTCCTGTTTCTACTAAATTACCAGTTGCAAGATTACGTCCATAACATTTTTGACAAACACCATTTTCACTTTTACAAGTAAACACTGATCTTATTTCAACACGTTTGATACCAGCTTTTAATATTTTAACAACTATACTTTCGTTAATCATTTCCCCAGCATTTAAGATAACTTCTTTAGTTTCTGGATTAATGATTTTTTTACTTGAATATCTTCCTAAAATACGTTCAGCAAGTGGCTCTATTACAGAACCATCTTTATCATTAAGTAAATCATATGTCATAGTACCTTGAATAGCACCACAATCATGTTCTCTTACTAAAATATCTTGAGCAACGTCAACAAGTCTTCTAGTTAAGTAACCTGAATCTGCTGTTCTAAGGGCTGTATCGGCTGAACCTTTACGAGACCCATGTGTTGATAAGAAGAACTCTGATACTGATAAACCTTCCATAAATGATGATGTGATAGGTATTTCTACAGTTTCCCCCGAAGGTTTAGCCATAAGCCCACGCATACCAGCAAGCTGTGTAAAGTTTGAAATTTTACCACGAGCTCCTGAGTTCATCATCATGAATATTGGATTATCATAATTATTTTCAGAAATCTTTTTAAGTTCATTTTTAACTGAATCTGTAGCTTCTGTCCATGTTTCAATAACACTAGCATATCTTTCAGTTTCAGTTATCATACCTCTTTGGTATTGTTTGTTTATTTTATCAACTTTTTCTTTTGATTTAGTAATAATTTCATCTTTTTGATCACTTACTACTATATCAGTAATAGAAACTGTAATACCTGCTTTTGTAGAATATTTAAATCCTAAGTTTTTAAGATTATCAAGCATCACTGAAGTTTCAGTTGTTTTATATCTTTTAAATATTTGAGCAATTATTGAAGATAAATCTTTTTGTATAAAAGGATTATTTACTTCTAATTTCTTAATTTCTTCAGGAATATTTGAACCCATTTCAATAAAGAATTTATTAGGAGTTATACCTTCAATATTTTCTTTAGTTGCTTCATTTATGTATGGGAAAGTATCAGGTAATATTTCATTAAACTTAATTTTCCCTACAGTTGTAACTAAATATTTATCCATTACATCTTCAATAAACAATTTATGTTTAAAAGATTTTACAGGAATAGCTATTCTAGTATGTAATGTTATATTTCCTCTTTCGTATGCCATTAAAGCTTCTGAAGTATCTTTATATACATGACCTTCATTTGCTTCTCCTGGTTTTTCCATAGTTATATAACAGTTACCTAGTACCATATCCTGTGATGGAGTAACGATTGGTTTTCCATCTTTTGGATTTAAGATATTATTTGCACCTATCATTAAGATTCTAGCTTCTGCTTTAGCTTCTTCTGATAAAGGTACGTGAACAGCCATTTGATCACCGTCAAAGTCGGCATTAAATGCTGTACAAACAAGTGGATGAAGTCTGATAGCTTTACCACCAATAAGTTTTGGTTCAAATGCTTGAATACCAAGTCTATGTAGTGTTGGAGCACGGTTTAAAAGTACTGGATATTCTGTAATAACATCTTCAACAATATCCCATACTTGCTCATCTCTTGCATCTATTAATTTTTTAGCACCTTTTATGTTATGCGCTAAACCACGTTCTACTATACCACTTATGATATGTGGTTTGAATAATTCAATAGCCATTTCTTTTGGAAGTCCACATTGGTACATTTTAAGATTTGGTCCTACTACGATAACTGAACGACCAGAATAGTCAACACGTTTACCTAGTAAGTTTTGTCTAAATCTACCTTGTTTACCTTTAAGCATTGA
>CAYJFC010000027.1:0-10843 GCA_964369625.1 uncultured Muribaculaceae bacterium | reverse complement strand
ATATTAAAAACTACTATGTTTTAATATATACATGCAGTAAAAATTTTAATGAAAGGAGAACAAATGGTACCTACAATTAAAGTAAATGGTTATATAGATTTAATAAGAGATATTTTTCCAGAAGTATATATTAGTTGTGAATCAGAAATTTTAAGAGGCTTAGTAAAAACCGATGAATGTGAATTTTATTTTTCTATAAATAAAAGTGGATTTTTGAATAATAATATCATTGGTGATAGTTCTAGTATAAATAAAAATATAAATGAATTACATAATTTATTAAGGGAGTGGTCAGTTAAATTAAGATCACATAATAATAGTTGTTTAGTTACAGGAAGTTTTTTAGATAACATTAGAAGTATATTTTTGCACACTATATTTGAATGTACGAGTCATGAAATAGCTGGAAAAATAGAAAGTTGTAGTGGAAATACTAGACTATCACTTAATTATGATGGATCTTATGCAATTAATGAGCAAAATTATGGAACGCCTGAAGAAATAACAAATTTAAAAATATTATTAGCAAATTGGTCGGATGTTATTATTAATGAAAAAATAAAATAGAAACTTTTAAAGGTTTCTTTTTATTTACTTCTTCATTTAAATTTGTTAAAATTAATTTATAGTAGAAAGTGGGTTAATGTGAAAAAAATATTTAAAATTACATTAATTTGTTTGTTAATAATAGTAATTATAGTTATGTCTATTAATTTTTTTGTTATATATTCTACAAATAATAAAATAATTAATATAGAGAATATTAAAAAAAATAAATATGATGCTATATTAGTTTTAGGAGCTTCTGTTAAAGGCGATGAACCATCACCGATGCTTGAGGAAAGAATTAAAACAGCCATAGAATTATATAACGATGGTTATGCAGATAAAATTATTATGAGTGGAGATAATAGTACTGTTTATTATGACGAAGTTACTGTTATGAAAAATTATGCAGTTTCAGCAGGAATACCTGAAGAAATAATATATTTAGATCATGCAGGTCTTTCTACTTATGAAAGTGTTTCAAGAGCTAAAGAAAAATTTGATATAAATAGTGTAATAATAGTATCGCAAAAATATCATTTACATCGAGCGATTTATGTAGCAAATGATATAGATTTAGAAGTAATCGGAGTATCATCTGATGGCGATGATTATGAAGGACAATTTTTTAGAGAAATAAGAGAAATAGGTGCTAGAAATAAAGATTTCTTTTTAAGTATAATTAAATAAGGAAGTGGGTAAGTTATGAAAAAATCAATAATAATAATTATAACTATTTTAATTTTAATAGTTATATCAATATTTGCAGTTGAATATTTTATAAAAGAAAGAGAAGATGAGTATGTTCAAATATCTTTTGTATATGATGTAAGTACTCCTGAAAAATTAGTTGGGGCAAGTAAATATGTTGCTGTTATTAAAGTTAATGAAATATGGGAAACTAGATATATTGATACTGAATATGGTTATAGCGTATATACTATATATGATGCAGTTGTAATAGAAAATATAAAAGGTAATTTAGTTTTAAATACACCTATACTAATTGCTCAAGAAGGTGGTATAAAAAAAGATGGCATTACTAAATTAATTATAAATAATAATGAAAAATTATCAGAAAACACTTATTACTTAATGGCAACTGGAGTATCTAATGATATTAATGAACTTATTGTAACAGATTCAAATAGAATAATTAAAATTGGTGAAAACTTAGATAATGATATTATTAATACATATAAAAATGCTGTGCAAAATGAAATATTACCAGATATGCCAGCTTATGAATATGATGAATTTTTTACTAATAAATCCGTATATGATAATGCAAAAACAAATTTAAAAGATAGAGGAATAGATTTAAGTGTCAGTGATATAACTCCAACTGGATTAAATCTTACTATTACACAAAATGATGGAAGTGTAGTAGAAATTTTAGAAACCAATGAATCATATTATTTAGAAAAAAATGAATATGGATCATGGGAAAATGTTGACTACAAAACAAAAGATGAAAATATAGGTTGGAATAGTGCAGTTATAAATTTACCAATTAATGGTGAAATAAATATGGATATTAATTGGGAAAAAATTTATGGTGAATTAGAAGAAGGAAATTACAGATTAACAAAGCAAATATTTTATATTTTAGAAGATAATAGCTTTGATTATGTTTTTCATAATGTAGAATTTTTTATAGAGTAAAATAGTAATATTTTACTTTTTATATGAAAATTAAATGAAATTTATATAGTAACTGAAAATATTTTTAAATTATATGTTATATTATTTAATGAGGGATTAATTATGTTTAAATTATTAAAAAGATTGAAATTAAAAGAAATATTAATAATAATACCAATTATAGGTTTTATAGTATTGCAGGTATACTTAGATTTAAAGTTGCCTGATTATATGGCTGAGATGACAAGTGTTTTACAAATGCCGGATGGAAGTATTAGTGATATATTATCACCAGGGTTTAAGATGCTTTTGTGTGCACTTGGGAGTTTTGCTTCAGCACTGATTACGGGATATTTAGTTGCTTACATTGCTGCTTCATTTTCTCAAAGACTTAGAAGAGATACTTTTAATAAAGTAACCTCTTTTGGGATGGAAGAAGTCAAGAAATTTTCAGTAAGTAGTCTAGTTGTTAGAACAACTAATGATATACTTAATATTCAAAGATTTGTTGCTATGGGATTACAAGTAATAATAAAATCACCAATTTTAGCAATATGGGCAGTATCAAAAATAGCAGGTACAAGCGCAACTTGGTCAATGTATACTGGCTTTGCAGTAGGAATACTTTTCATTTTAGTACTTATAATTATTATACTTGCTTTACCTAAAACAAAAATTATTCAAAAATTAACCGATAAACTTAATACTATAACTAGAGAAAATATAACTGGTGTTAGGGTAATTAAAGCATTTAATGCTGAAAAATATCAGAAAAACAAATTTTCTGAATGTAACCAAAGTGTAACTAGAACAAATTTATTTATAAATAGATTAATGGCGATTGTAATGCCATCGATGACTCTTATAATGTCATCATTAACACTTGTAATATATTTATCAGGGGCATTTTTAATTGATGCAGCTCAAATGCCTGATAAATTTGAATTATTTAGCAACATGGTAGTATTCTCTTCATATGCAGTTCAAGTTATAATGTCATTTATGCTTTTAGTTGTAATAATAATTATGTATCCTAGAAGTGCAGTATCTGCTAATAGAGTATGTGAAGTATTAGGTTCAAACATAAATATCAAAAATGGTACATTTATAGGTAAAGAAAAAGTAGCGGGTAAAGTAGAATTCAAGAATGTTACATTTAAATATCCTGATGCGGAGGAAGCGTTGCTTGAAAATATTAGTTTCACTATTGAAAAAGGCCAAACAGTGGCATTTATCGGTGGAACAGCTTCAGGAAAATCAAGTTTAATTAATCTTATACCGAGATTTTATGATGTAACTGAAGGAGAAATATTAATTAATGATATAAATGTAAAAAAATATAATTTAGAATATCTTTATTCCAAATTTGGTTATGTACCTCAAAAAGCTGTAATATTCGGAGATACTATTAAAAATAATGTGTCTTATGGAACTGATAAAATGAATAAAAAAGATATTGATACCGCTTTAGAAATAGCCCAAGCAAAAGATTTTGTTTGTAAAAAAGATGAAGGAATTAATTTTTTATTAGCTTCAAGAGGAACTAACTTATCAGGCGGACAAAAACAAAGAGTATCTATAGCAAGGGCTATAGCTAGAAAGCCAGAATTTTATATATTTGATGATTCATTTAGTGCGCTTGATTATAAAACCGATTCATTACTTCGTAAACAGTTAAAAAAATATTCAAAAGATGCTACTACAATAATTGTAGCTCAAAGAGTAGGAACTATTATGAATGCTGATAAAATAATAGTAATTGAAGAAGGTAAAATAGCGGGAATCGGTAACCATAAAGAATTATTAAAAACATGTAATGTGTATAAAGAAATAGCTTTATCGCAATTATCCGAAAAGGAGCTTGGAGATGAGTAAAATGTCAAATAATGGTCCTGGAGCTATGAAAACTTCAGAAAAACCAAAAAATTTAAAAAAGAGTATTAAAATAATTATTAAAGATTTGTCAAAATATAAAATAGCATTGATAGCATCTTCTATTTTCGCTTTAGCAGGAAGTATATTAACAATTATAGGTCCAAATCAATTGACTAAGATTACTGATACTATAGCAGAAGGAATTATGGGTGTTATAGATACAGATTATATATTGAAAATAGCTATTATGCTTTTTATAATATATGCATGTAGTTTTATATTTTCAGTAATACAGGGATTTATAACTAATAAAGTAACACAAAAATATTGTGAAGATTTAAGAGAAAATATTTCAAATAAACTTAATAATGTACCACTTAGTTATTTTGATAAAAATGAAACGGGTGATATATTATCCATTGCTACTAATGATGTAGATGTAATAAGTCAATCTCTAAATCAAAGTTTAGGGCCTTTTGTATCGTCAGTATTTTTATTTATAGGTACAACTATTGCAATGTTTTCTACAAATGTAATATTAACAATAACAGCAATATTAGCATCGTTAATAGGTTTTTCTGTAATGGGAATTATTTTATCAAAATCACAAAAATATTTTAATAAACAACAAAATGAATTAGGTAAATTAAATGGTCATATTGAAGAAATATATTCATCTCATAATGTAGTTAAAGCATACAATGCTGTTGATGATGCTGGGAAAAAATTTGATAAATTTAATAATCAATTGTTTGATAGTGCACTTAAAAGTCAATTTTTATCGGGGCTTATGATGCCATTAATGATTTTTATTGGTAATTTTGGATATACTGCAGTAACTGTAGTTGGAGCATACTTAGCATTTGAAGGACATATCACAATTGGTGTAATAATTGCATATATGGTATATATAAGATTGTTTACACAACCACTTTCTAATATTGCTCAAACACTTACATCTTTTCAATCTATAGCTGCAGCATCAGAAAGAATATATAAAATTTTAGACGAAGTAGAACTTGAAAATGAAAAGAATAAAACAGAAAAATTATTAGTAAAAGATTGTAAAGGTAATATTGAATTTAAAAATGTTAAATTTGGTTACAACAAAGAAAAGATTATAATTGATGATTTTTCTGCAACTATAAATAGTGGTCAAAAAATAGCAATAGTAGGACCTACTGGAGCTGGTAAAACAACTTTAGTTAACTTATTAATGAGGTTTTATGAAATCAGTAGTGGAGATATTATAATTGATAAACATAATATTAAAAATTTAACCAGAGAAAATATACATGAATTATTTTGTATGGTATTACAAGATACTTGGCTTTTCGAGGGTACAATTATTGATAACGTGAAATATAATCAAAAAAATATTACTGAAAAAGATGTCAAAGATGCTTGTGAAAAAGTTGGAATAGATCATTTGATAAAAGCATTGCCTAACGGATATAATACAGTTTTATCTGATGCAGAAAGTTTATCAGCAGGTGAAAAGCAATTATTAACAATAGCTAGAGGAATGCTAAAAAAATCACCTTTTTTAATTCTTGATGAAGCTACAAGTAATGTAGATACAAGAACTGAAGAACTTGTACAACTGGCAATGGATAAATTAACTGAGGGTAAAACATCATTTATTATTGCTCACAGATTATCTACAATAAAAAATGCTGATATTATATTAGTTTTAAAAGATGGTAATATCTTAGAGCAAGGTTCTCATAAAAACTTACTTGCAAAAAATGGTTTTTATGCAGATCTTTATAATTCACAATTTGAAAATTAAGGCTATGGCCTTTTTTTATATGAAAAAATATAAAATTATGATAATATATATAATAGGAGATGATATAAATGTTTATAGGAGAAAATCCGATTCATATAAAATGTGATAATAAAAGTGATATAGCGCCGCTTGTAATAATGCCTGGAGATCCGCTTAGAGCTAAATACGTAGCACAAAATTTTTTAGAAGATGCGAAAGAAGTAACTAGCGTTAGAAATATGTTAGGTTTTACGGGAACTTATAAAGGAATTAGAGTTACTGTTATGGCTCATGGTATGGGAATGGCTTCAGCTGGTATATATGTGTTTGAGTTATTTCATTATTTTAATGTTGAGTCTATTATTAGATTTGGTACATGTGGGGTTGTAGATCCATCTGTTGAGATACCAGAAATTATAGTGGCAAATAATTTATATACAGAATCTAATTTTGCATATCAATATAATGGTTACCGAGGATGCATAGTTAAATCTAGTGAAAGTTTAACTAAACAAATAGTTGATACAGCTGCTAATTTAAATCAAAAAGTGCATTTAGGAACAATCATGACAATGGACGTATTTGGTCCCTACGTAGATGCTGAGGCAGCTCTTAAAAGAGTGCCTGAAGGAATAAAACCACTTGGAGAAGAAATGGAAGGTTTTGGTATAGTACATATAGCAAACTCTATGGGAAGAAGGGCATCGATTATAGCCACAGCAGTAGATTCTAAATATTCTGATGTAGTTTTATCAATCGAAGGTAGAGAAAAATCACTTAATGATATGATTACGCTAGCTTTAGAATCAATTATAAAAAGTAACTAAAAAGTTACTTTTTTTGTGCCTGAGTTTGACAAAATGTGGATTTTGTAATATAATAATATCATGAATTTTAATTTATTTTAAAATTACATAACATGTTTAAGGGGAGAAAAATATATGAGTAAAAGAAAAATTGTTGCAATTGTAATATTCTTGTTAATTGGATTTACAACATTTACATTTGCGGGTACAGATTTAGGTACTAATGAACCTATTTTATTAGGAGATGAAGCGGAAGGTGATAATTCACTTAATAATGAAAATGATTTAGATGATGAAAATGAAGAAACATTATTATTTGCGCCACAAGTTAATAATGAAGATTTATTAGGTGTTGGTGGAGGATTCCAACCAGGAGTTAATGGATTTGATGATTTAATTAATGACAATGATGAAGAAGAAGATAATGAAGAACATATTAATCCAGTTGATCCTACTTATTTAGTAAGTGAAGCTCATTCAAAAGGAACAAAAAATGAAGCTATATATAGTATATTAGCAATTAATTTTTATGATGATAAACTTGACTATATTACATTAAACGGAAATGTTTTAGAAGATAATATAGATGCAGTTTTACAAAGTTTAACACTTAATAAAAATACAAATGGAATAATTGAAGGAACAAATACTTTAACAGCATATGATAAAGATGGAAATTCTATAACATATACATTTATAATGGATTTCACAGCACCAGTTATTAATGATACTGCTACTAATTTAGCAATTGTTGATGGTGGATATTATAATGTTGAATTGAAAATTAATGTTAAAGATGAAAATGCTTTATCATATTTAGAAAAAAACACTGTAATTCATGATTTAACTTCAAAAGATAATAAAGTTAAATTAAATTCATCAGTAGAAAAAGAACATTATATAATAGCAACAGATAAAGCTGGAAATACTACTAGAGTTGATTATACTTTAGATATGACTCCAGTTAATATTACTGTTATTGAAGATAAAACTGAAGGAAATATAGATTATAATATATATAGTTTGGTAAGATTCAAACTATTTGATAGCAATATGCTTAGTCATGTTGAATTAAATGGAACTCTTTTAAAAGATGGTTTTAATACTACTGTAGAAAAAGTGACGGTTGATACAACTACAAATGGTGTTATATTAAATGATTATAATACTTTAACAGCATATGATACAGCTGGTAATAAAACAGAATATGTATTCTTTATGGATAATAAAAGGCCTAAATATAATGAATTATCGTTTGTTGGTGACAATACATTACATAATAAAATATTTAGTGATTTATCATTAGAAGTAACAGATAATGCAGGTATTTCAAAAATTACTGTTAATGGAAATGAAATAGATTTAGGTGAATCATTAATTACAAATTATGTATTTGATGAATTATTATTTACAGAAGGAAGTAATAAAATAGTTACATATGACTTCGTAGGTAGAAAATCAATTTATAAATTTGAATATGATGTAACTGCTCCAAGTATTGCATGGGATAAAGTTTATTCAAATGAATATTATCAATATGACTTTACTAATTTAAATAAAGAAAATATTTTAGGAAGAGTTACTGGACTTGAACCAGAATATTCTACTAATGTTAAAATAACTTATGCTGTTCCTTATGGCGAAGCTAGTGAAGTAGAATCTCTAGATGGAAGCAAAATAGGAACATATACTGTTACAGTAACAGCAACTGATAAAGCTGGTAATGTTTCAGAAATATCTCACAAATTAACAAATGACTATAGACATCAAAAATTAATTTGTGATGTAGTAGGATCTAATGGTTGTGATATTTATTTAGGTATTGAAATTGGTGGAATACCAGTGTTGTTTGATTCAATACCATATGTAGTTGCAGCAGGTAAAAGTTTACCAACTATTAATGTAGATGCTAGAGAATTTATTAATGGTGTAATATTAAATGGTACAGATATTCAAAATTCAGTAACAATTGATACTTCTAATGTTAATATGAATAAAACTGGTGTTTATGATGTAGTAGTTTCTGCAACAGATTGGACAGGTACTGTATCATCAAGAACAGTTAAAATTCAAGTTGTTGATTTAGAAGCGCCAGTTATTACATTATCTGAAACACAAACTATTGATAAGTATGTTAATTTAGGTTGGTTAGGAACTTATACTGTAAAAGTTCCTGCTTATACGGCAATTGATAATGTTGATGGGGATATTACTGATAAAGTAAATGTATCAGTAACAGGAACTCCATTAACTGGATATGTAGTAACTTATACAGTTACTGATGAGGCTGGATGGCCAGCAGTAAAAGTTATTACTGTTAAATAATAGAAATAATTAAGTAATCTACCATAGATTGCTTTTTTTTTTAGATGGTGCTATAATCTATTTGTAAATAAAAAGGAGAAAATTATGGATTTTAGGGATATTCAAGAATTTTTTAGAGATAGTTTTAAGTACATAATAGTAATAGTTATAGTATTTGTACTTGCCTTATATGTAGTTAGTTTTTCACAGGTAGTAGGTCCATCAATGGAACCAACTCATCAAGATGGAGAAGTTATGTTTTTATCTAAAATGCATTATACCTTCTTTGAAGTGAAAAGAAACGATGTAATAGCACTTGAATCTGAAGGAGTTAGAATGCTTATAAAAAGAGTTATAGGTCTTCCTGGAGAATCAATAGAATATAAAGATAATAAATTATATATTAATGGTGAAGCTTTTAAAGAAAATATTTATCCTGATATGGTTACCGATGATTTTAATTTATCAGAACTTCCTGGTGAATATGAAACAATACCTGAAGATATGTATTTAGTACTAGGAGATAATAGAGGTGATTCTTACGACAGTAGAAACTTTGGTTTAGTTCCAATAGAAGATATTATGGGTAAATGTGTATTTACCATATGGCCTTTAAGTAGTTTGGGAGCAGTATAAAACAAAATTTTATGATTTTGTTTTTTTATTGTAAAATTTGTCGAATTATGATATATTAATCCTAACAAAAGGAATTTTGTGATAAAAATAAACTCTATATTTACTAGAAATAATTCTGGGTTTATGAATATAGTATTTATAGGAGTTTAAAACAGGAGGGAAAAAATATGAGTAAGAGAAAAGTCGTAGCTATAGCTTTATTTATTTTCATCGGTTTATTTATGTTCACGTTTGCAGGAACTGAAGATGGACTAACAGGCTTAGATGAAAATTTAGAAGAATATAGTGTTATATTTAGAAATTACGATGATGCCATTTTAGAAGAAGCAACTGTTGTAGAAGGACAAGATGCTGAATATAGTGGCCCAACGCCTACTAGACCAACTGATGCAGTATGTGAATATGAATTTAGTGGTTGGTCAGGTGATTTAGTAAATATTCAAGATGAATCTGATTTTGTAGCTCAGTATATATGTAATGTAAGAGAATATACTGTAACTTTTTTAGATTATAATGATGTTTTACTTGCTACTGATGTAGTAGAAGCTGAAGAAACAGCGGTTTATCCTTTTGCTAATCCAACTAGAGAAAACTTTGTTTTCGTTGGATGGTCATTAGCTTTAACAAACGTTTTAGCTGACTTCACTGTAAACGCAGTGTATGCAGAAGATTTTAATAATAATGGTACGCCAGATAATGAGGAACTAGTAACTTTAACTTTTAATGAAGGATTAAACGGTAATGTTTCGTTTAATGAAGTTACAGGACTTTTACCAGGTGTGGATGTATATCCTACAGCGCCAACTGTAACAGCAGATGCAGATTATGCATTTGATAATTGGAACCCAGAATATAATGAAGGTAATATAATACCTCTAGATAATCCAACTTTAGAATATACAGCAACTTATTTTGATGATAAAAACAATAATGGTATAGAAGATGAAACTGAACTTGTTGATATCACATTTAGAGCTGGAGAATTTGGATCATTTTCAAGTATTGTAAATGTACCTACATATGTAATAAGTGATTTATTACCAGGATATGATGTATATCCAGAAGCACCAATGGTAAATGCAATTGAAAAATATGTATTTGTTAAAGGTAACTGGAATCCAAATTATTCTGAGGGTAGTTTGATACCTTTAGTAAATCCGACATTAGAATTCGATGCTATCGTTGATGAAGATAGAAATGAAAACGGAAAACCTGATACAGAAGATGATTATTATGATGTAACATTTAATGTACCAGCAGA
>CAYJFC010000026.1:0-10976 GCA_964369625.1 uncultured Muribaculaceae bacterium | reverse complement strand
GTTAAACTTGTTTTAAAACTTTTGTTCATTACTTATCCCTTCTTTCTTATGTTATAAGTTTAACATAAAAATATTAAAAATACAACTATATTATTAATATAGTTGTATTTTGTTTTTATTTTTTTATTATGTCTATTAAATTCGATAAATTCACTTATATGACCTTTATTATAACATGTTCAAATTGATAATCATTTTTAATAATTTTATCTACTAAAAATTTAGGCTTGAAATTTATTTTGTCAATATCTTTTGTATTAACCCATTTAAAATTAAGAAAAGTTTCTTCATTCTTATCTTTTTCTATTTTATTAAAATCTTCTGTATTTATATTACTATTTGATTCTAATAAGTAATATATACCTATTTCATGAACTTTATATCCATTTATGTTAGTAAAAAAATTTTCAGTTATTGCTATTTGACTTTTAATTTTAACAGATATATTAGTTTCTTCTACAAACTCTCTTATTACTGCCTCTTTACTATCTTCATTTAATTCAATATGACCACCAGGTAAACAAAAGAAATCATTATTATTTATCTGTACTGTTAATATTTTATTATCTTTTACAAGAATACCACTTACTCTTAATTTAAATATTGAATCATTTGTTTTTATTTTAACATCAATAGACATCCTAATACCTCTCTCTTTTGACTTAAAAATTTTAATAATATATTTTTAAAACTTATTTAAATAGTTTAATTCTTTAAGTAATTTTACTGCAGGAGGAACTATATCATAATTTACTAAATCATTAATATCTATATACTCAAGTTTTTCTATTTTATCATCTTTTATATCTAAATCACCAGATACATATTCACATATAGAGTTTAAATATATAAATTGTGTTAATGTACCATCATGATCTACTTTTATTTCAGTATCCCATGATATATTTTCTACTACATCTATTTGTATATTAGTTTGGTTAAATATCATTTCTTTTAATGAATCATTTGGATTAGTACCATTTTCTACAATACCACCAAACATATACCATGTTTCTTTATATGGCTCTGATCCATCTGGCTTTTTTCTAAGTAGTATTTTATTATCTTTTTTTACAACACCAATATTTAATACTTTTACTTTCATAGTTTTGTATTCCTTTCGTTTTTTAATTTTTTATGAATTTGTTATATCATATGGGTAACCATTATGTATTTTTTTGTGATACAACAATACACATTGAATTTGTAAATTCTGGAATGTCCTCAGAAATCCATTGTTTCTCTAATTTTAATTTAGATCTATCTATTTCATTCATTAAATTTTCCCAATTTACTATTCTGCATGAAGTAGTTGCAATACAAACTTCTTTACTATTGTTTAAAACTGTTCGTTTTGTATTAGCAAAAGCTTCTTTTATATTAGATGAGTATTCTTGTACTCCATCACCTAAAATACATATTAAAGCTACTCCATTTTCAGATAAATGGTTATATATGAAATCAAAAAAACTTTGTCTATGTTCATCTAATACAAACATGTGTAAAACAGCTACAGAATAAATAAAATCAAATTTATAGTCTAATTTATCTACTAGTAAATCAAATTGCTTAAATCTATCATTAAATTTACCAGATGACAACTCCTTGCATTTTTCAATTACATTTTCAGAATAATCTAAAGCGAAAACATTGTAACCGTTTTCTAATAAATATATAGCATCTCTTCCTTCTCCGCATCCTAAATCTAAAATTGTAGCATTTTTTCCTATTTTAAACTCTGTCATTACACTTAATACATCAGGAGTTACTTCTTTAGAAGACCATAACATTTTTCCTTTATAAACTTGTTCATATCTTTTATCATATGCTTTGTAATAATTATAAACATTACTTTCATTATCTATCTTCATATCCAACCTCCTTAATTATCCATACCAATGTTTTTAAACTTTAGATATATTTGTATTTTTTTTAATTTAATCATTTTTTAATGCTTCATAAACAGCATCACACATTTGTTTATGTCCAACATAACTTAGATGTACTCCATCTTCAAATAAGTCTGCATTTTCTAATAAAATATTGTTTTCATCATTTAATTTTAGTTCTAACTCTTTTCTTATTTTTTCTTTGCTTTCATTAAAAATAAATTTTGCTTCATTTAAATAATCAAAATTTATTGGTGATATATAATATATTTTTGGTAATTGATTATTAAAATATTTTTCTTTATCACCTTCATCTTGATACAGTTTAATTAAAGTATTCTTATACCACATTAAATCTTTATATATATCATCTAGTGTTCTATTATATTTTAATTGCAAGTCATTTGTCCCAAGTGAAATTATTATAATATCTACAGGTGCTTTAGTTTTAAATGTAGATATAAAAGTATCTTTTCCATTTTTAAACTTCTTTTCTTCATAGTCTCCTGCTATTCTTCCAGGTAAACCTTCTTGTAATATTTTAAAATCACTTAATCTTTTTTGTAATAAATTAGGCCACTGTTTATCATCTTCAATTCTTTTATTAGTATAGAAATTATCTCCCCATGTATTTGAATCTCCATAAATTAATACCTTCATACTAAGCCTCCTATACTCTATGTTTTTATTATATACTTTTTATGTTACTAGTTCAAGTATTTTAAAATGAGAATTAATTAAACAAGAAATATTTTATTAAGTTTCATTATATATAAATATTCATCGACTATACCACTCTATGTAAAACTAAAAGTTTTTACTACCACCATCATAGTTGATGGTTTACTCTAAAGTTAAATAAATAAGGACAAAACAAATTTAATGTTTTATCCTTATTTATTTTTATTTATCTTCTTCTACTATCATACAATTTCCTTCATTTGAAATTGATATCTTAAATTCATATTCAAACTTATAACATTTATATCTTTTTAAGCAATATGTTTCAATTTCACTTTTAGTGAATTCTATATCAAAGCCATATTTATCTTTAACATAATATTTATCATTATTTTTGTGTTTAGCTGTTTGTTTATCTAAACAATCCCCTTCCATATTATATTCACTAACAGTTATCTTATTAAGCTTACATTGATATTTTTCTAAAATATATCTTTCATTTCGAGTATCAAAAAAAGCTTTATTTCTAAACTTATTTATTGTCTCTTTGTATTTTATTCCATGTTTATCATCTTCAATCCAAAAATCATTTTCTGGGCTTAAATATAAAAAAGTTTGATTATTGTATCCTGCAAAAGTATCAAATTCATCAGAAGTTGTTCTTAGCTCTTTAAGATTTGTATTCTTTATAATTTCCTGTATTTTTTTTTCTATTTCACATGTTATTTTCATATATTGAATTTTTTCTATCATATCTATATTTGTTAAATTCATATCACAAGGATAAAAACTTGAACCTTTAATATTTTCACCTTCAAAGTCATTTGTGTTATTAAAAATTTTCAATTTACTTATATTATTATTTAATTTAGTATTTAACCTAGATATATCATTTTCATTATTAGTTTGTTTCTCAAAGTCATCTTCTATCATTTTTATTTGATTTGCATATTTTATTATTTTCTTAATATATTCATCTACATCTTGTTCATTCAAATTAAATGTTAAAAATTCAGCAATTTTTAATATTCTATCTAAAACCTGATGTTCTATGCAATTTTCTTTAGTAGTAAATTTAAATTCATTTAATGTTCTTTCATTTATGTTAATATTCCTAGATTTATTAAATATAATTAATAATGTTCTTTTAATATCTTTTATCATATTACTAACTTTAGGTGTTTTTCCTGTAACATAAAATTGATTTGCATTATGTTTTTCCCAATTTGTTGATTTATTATCTAAATAATTCAATAATATATCTATATCTAAATTATCATCATATAGTATGGCATTTTTTTTATATTTATCTACAATACTATTTGCTAAGTTTAAATAGTACTCATTATCATCTTTAGTAATATATGGTTCCACTTCAATTTTAGATAAATAATATAAATAAGAAACAAGACATAAATTAACATACATATATATTTCATTATTTGGATTCTTCATAGTAATAATATATTTTTCAGAATGATCATTCAATATACCTAAGATAACTTCAATTCCAATTTCTTCTTTTTCATCAATAATAAATCGAAATAAATCATATACATATCCAAAATAATTTTCTTTATTATCTGAATCTATCTGATCTGTAGTAGTAACTATTTTAATAATTGATTCTAGTATCCTTCTTTTAGTAATTACTATATTGTTATTTAACAATATAGAATTATAAATTTCTCTCATAACACTGTTATTTTTTTTGCATTTTAATACTTTTTTTCTATCGTAAATAAATATATTATTTATTAATATCATTATTTCATCATAATTTCTATCATTTACTATATTTTCAAAAAAGAAAATTAAACAATTAATATCTATTTCTATATCAAGTTTATCAAATTTTTTTGAAATTTCTTCAAAATATACATATACATATTCTGCTTTATTCTTTTTTATAATTTCATTAATAAATGTTATAAAAATAACTTTCATGTTCTCATTTTCATAATTGTCTAATATAAATTTAAAAGTATCTCTTACCTCAGACAAATTTTCATATTCTAACTTTTCTATTTTTCGTATACAATTGTTTTTAGATTTTTTTAATTCTTTTAGAAAATCTTTTCCTACTTCTTTTTTAAACTTCTCAGTTGTTATGAAAGAAAGATACTCTTTTATCTTGTTATAAAAACAAATTATGAAAACTATGAATAGTGCTACTATCATTATATACTGCTCTATAATCAATAAAAAAACACTGAAAAATATTATAAAAATATTAAATAGCCACGAATACATTAAATCATTAAATTGAGTCGATTCAAGATATATTTTATTTAACATTTTTTTTATCCATGAATCATTTTTACATTTGTATAATATCCAATCAGATTTTTTATAGCCTAAAAAATTATCATTTTTACCTTGTACTAAAAAGGGTAACAAAGCAAATGTTATTGCAATTAATGTAACTTCAAAACTCACAAGTAATGATGATATTTCAAAATCTATTTTGAAACCACTATTATTAATTGCATTTATTATTTGCATGAAAATATTTAGTAAAAAAACATATATTTCTATAACATAATAATATTCCATAATGTTCCTCCTTTATAAATTTGTTCATATCTTTTATCATATGCTTTATAATAATTATAAACATCACTTTCATTATCTATGTTCATATACAACCTCCTTATTACCTATACACATGTTTTAAAAATCATATCTTTTATCTATTCTTCTATATCTTCTTCTATTTCAAAATCATCAGTATATGTATCACTACTTGATAGTGATTGTCTAAATTCTTCTGCAATCATTGTATTGTTAAATTCAGCAGTAGGTTGTAATTCTAATACAATTTTTTCTAACTCTTCAATAGAAACATTGAAAAATTCTTTTCTTCGATTTACTTTATTAAGTCTACAATTATTTAGTATATTATGCATTTTTGTTTCTAAGTCAACTGCATCATCTGAAAAAATAAAACTATGTACATCAAATTTAAACGGAACACTAGCATCTCCTAATTCATTAACTCTATCCATAGGTTCTAATCTTCTAGTCATACCAACTTTAAAAACATTTTCTCCAAAAGATCCTAAGTTACTAATAATATATACTGTACCTGCTTTACCATTTTGTAAATTTGTAATTTCTTCTTTTTTTATAGTAATATCTGACAATTGAACTTCAAGTTCAAGAAGTCTTTTTTTCAATAACTCAATTTCTTTATTATCAGATGAGTTATTAAGCTGTTCATTTATTTTAGACATTTCACCTGAATATTTTTCTTCTTCTTTTTCTATCTTTTTCTTTTCAGCTTCAAGTGCTTTACGCTCTTCTGCTTCTTGTCTCATCTGTGCTTTCAGTGCAAGTTGTTCTTGTTTAGCTTGCTCTTTTTTAACATAATAGTTATATTCAATTTTTATAGCATTAATAAATAAATATTCAATTTCTCCTATAAATTTTGTTAAGGTACTTGCAATACTTTGATTCCCATCACTTGCAATAGATAAATATTTAGCAGTAACAGATTTTAATACCTCTATAGATTTTTCTAGTTTTTCATACTTCATTTCAACAAGTATATTTTGAAGTTCAGCACGAAGTGCGATTACCATTAATGCATAAATTGTTTTATTAGTTTTTGTTGTATATCTATTTTTATATTGTTCAAGTAGCATTTCTATTTGTTTCTTGTTAGCATTATTGGCCTTACGTAAATCTGCAACATTCATAGAATTGAGTTTTAAAATAACTGATGGAACCAACTCATCTATGTAATCCATATCGCTAGAATTTATTTTGCAATAATTAAAATTAACATCCTTATTAAAAAAATTATTTGTAGCATAATCAATAGCTTTTACTAATTCTTTATTTTTAGCAATTTTATTTATACTTGTCTTTAATTGTTTATCTTTTGTTTCACATTGTGAATTTAAATCAATAAGTTCTTCTCTTAATCGTGCTATAGTGCTATTTGCATCATTAATATCAGAATTCATTCTATTTATAGCCTCTTTAGTTTGTGCATATTCTGTATAACCTAATCCATTTAACTTTTCATTAAGATCTTCTACCTGCTCTTTTAAATCCTCATTTTCTCTTTTTATATTTTTTATATTAAATATATCCAACAACCACATTATTTTTCCTCCTAAATACTATTATCAATTTCAATATTTGTTTCAATTTTATATACATATTTTACCATTTTAATTTCTTGTTTTCTACTATTCGACTTTATTCGACATATTTCTTATTTGTTTTATATGTACTTAATGACTTCTATTATATATTTATGCTTTTTTTACAATATTTTATTAACATAGTAAAAACAAACAAAGCTATTACATATACCTAATGTAATAACTTTGTTATTTATATATGACTTAAAATTTATTTCTTTTTTATATTTCAGAATCTTTGGATATTAAATATCTTCCACTACATCTATAACAAACTTCATAATTTAAATTTTCTATTTCTATATTGTTTCTATTTTTACAATATGGACAATATGTAAATTTTTTTTCTTCTTTTTGAATATTTGCTATTGCCGGATTTTGTGATGTAATAACATTAAATATTCTTTTAGACATATATTTTGAACTTTTTTGATATGATTTAATTAGTAAAAATAGACCTACTACAACGAAAAATAATACTACAAGTATTCTTATTATACTATAACTATAAAATACTAAATATATAACTTCTACAATTCCTACTAAACATATTAAAGAAATTAAATTTCGAATCAAATTCTTAAATGATTTTAAAGAATGTAGACTATTGTCAATATTTTCAGCTGTTCCTATAAACCTATAATGTGATATTTTTACTATCTTACTTAAAGGCTTTTCTAATACAATAGACGAAATTCTTCCAATTAAGACCCCTACTATAAATGATAACACCAAAAATACAAATACATTATCAGGCTCTAGAAAACTTAATTGAAATCTGTATTGTATATAATACACAAATATAGTTCCAGGTATGACATGTCCCATAATATCATATGCACTAAATAAATTCACTATTTCATTCATTTTATTTCTCCTTTTTAAATGAATTGTTCAATTTATACTTTAATTTTTCATTTCTCAATTTATATAAATTTATTTCTGAGTCTGTGATCGGGAATTCAAATCCATAATCTTGACCATCTAATACAGTTACTTTATTATTAACTGTATTAGCTAAATATATATTCTTAACATTTCTTAATTTATGCATTCTCACAAAATCATAACTAATGCAGGATATAATTAACAAATGTTTAGCTGTAATATATTTGTTTTTAAGTAAATATTTCTTTACACTAATATCGTGTCCTATTATAAAAACTAGATCATTTTTATAAATAGAAAAACAATTCAGCTCGAATCTATCTAAAAACTCCTTTACATCTATTCTATATACTCCTTGAAAACATTCGTATATGTACTCTTTTCTATAGGCAATTTCATGATGTTTTAAAATATTACTTTTGAAAATAATATATTTCAATTATAGTCACCATAGCTACCTTTAACAATACGTTTTTCACATAATTGCTCTAGATTTATATCCCCATTTTTTTTAGTATTATATACTCGTCTCCCTTTAGTTTTTAAATCATCTGACCCTCCATTACTACTACCAGTATTGTCAGATACAAAATATACAATTTCATTATTTTTATCTTTTGTTGCTAGAAATTCAAATATTTTTTCTGCTGTTTTCGACTTACCATGATGACATAGTTGTATAATATTGTAGTCAGAAAGCTTGTCTTCAATAGCTTCAAAACTAGAATCAGCAGAAAACAATATTTTCTTACCATTAGCTTCAACTTCAAGCTGTAAACTAATTGCATTATATATAGTTTCAGAATCTATCATATCAGATTCTCTTTTATCAAGGTGCTTAGCAACTGCCTCTATTAAATATTCTAATGATGGCCCAACTATATTTACTCCTGGAATCATTATTTCACTTTCATAAAAATCTTTTAGATTTTCGCCAGCTAAACTATATATATTGTCATATTCATCTTTTATTCTTTCTTTAAGAGTTTCTCTTTTCAACGTAGAAGTTATCTTATCATATATTCTATCAATATATTTTAATAGCAATGTTGTATATATTGCCTCAATTTGTATATTCTCTCTTAACCACTTTATTCCTTCAAAATGATCTTTATCATTGTGCGATAACACTATATATGTTTTATTAACTCTTCTTTTATCTATAAAAGCCTTCACCCTTATAGCGTGCTCCTCACTCCCACAATCATATATTATTACATTGCTATTTATATATATAATTGTGCAATCTCCATAATTTGTACTTTTATCTTTGTAGTCTTTACTACTTAAAACTAAAATCTCCATTGTTTTCCTCCTTCTTTAACATTTATATAAGATTTTAGTTGTATTATGTAATTTTAAACATATTTACTCCTTTCCAAGAGCTAAATGTTAAAACTATTTACTTTTATTCATTTTTATGTTATACTATATATAGTGTATTTAACAATCCGGCAAGATTTTTTACACTATTATAATAATATAATGGATAAAAGAGTTAATTTTAATTTAGCTCTTTTTTCTTCTTTAAAGACTAGAAATACAAAGTCTATTTTTTTAAAGTTTCTTTAAATTTACAAACAAAGTCTGATATTTCTTTTTCATTAGGATGATTTGCTATTTTACGTTTTCTATATAAATTGGCAACTAAAGCATCAATTTTCACCCTCTCATCATCTATTTTTACATCCTTCAACTTTTTCAATTGCATATTACCATTAGGATTATATATTACATATATTGCATCTTGTTTAAATATTTTATTATCATCTTTATCATACATATCAAATATTTCTGGACAGTGAGTAGTAAATATAATTTGAGCATTTTTATTTTCTATTTCGCTAAATAATTTCATTATAAACCATACTAGTTTCATATGAATATTTTGCTCAATCTCATCTATGATAAGAATACCATTATTGCTAATTATTTTCATAACATATCTCACTAACTTTAAGAATCTTTTTGTACCCGTAGATAACTGAACTCTATTTAGCTTATATCCACCTTCTAACACAAAACTTAATCTCTCATAATCATTATCTTCTTCTAATATAACTTTTACTATTTTAGGATCAACTATTTTCACTAATGATTCAAAAAAGTCTGGAGATTTCTTATACCACTCTACATATTTAAATTTTTTATAATCTTTATCTGATGTATTAATTATTCCAGAAGAATTTATGTAATGTTTTCTAAATTCTGAACAATATGCATACTTATCTTCTAATTGTTTTTTATTTATATCTTCAAGATCTATCATATTTTTAAAATATTTATTTATATAATATATATGTGACATATTTAAATCTTCTATATCAAAAATAACATTTTCTTTCTGTTTATAATTTTTTCTAAAACTAAAGTATTCCTTATTAATTTTTTTTGTATTACCACTAAAATTTATTAAATACTTGTAGTACCCTGTCAAATGTTCATTTTCCTCAGAAACAATATACATCTCTATTTCAATTTTAGTATCATCTTGTGTTCTTGACATGTTTTGACATTCTAAATCAACAGATTTACTTACTGAATCAAATAAACTACGAATCATTTCATTGTTTACTTCTTTATTTTCATCATTTGAATCAACCAGTTTGTTAATCTCTTTAACCTTTTCTCTTACATCAAAATTTAAAACTGGACCAGATATAATATTCCCAATATAGCCTATAACATTAATTATAGTCGTTTTTCCAGACGAATTACCACCAATGAAACCTGCTAATCTATTAACATATATACCATCATGTGTTTTTACTACAGTATTAAGTTTATCTCTATTCCTACTCTCTGAAATGAAATTTATATCTATAGGTAAACTTATACCTTCAAAATTATCTATTTTTATTGACAAAAACATATTTCTTTCTCCTTTTTCTAGATTCTATTATCTTATATCCTCATTATATCATATCATTTTTTAATTGTCAACATCTTTTTTATTATAATAAGTTTTTGTATGAATTATACAACCTCAAAACCTCTTTATTAATACATTTTGTATTATTTGTAAGTTTTTTTCTCATAAATGCACTTTTAGCAAATATTTTTTCAAAAAAATATAATAAAAAATTCTTACCATTTTTCTACTTACATATAATTTTTTATTAAATAATATTGGCTAGTATAATGAAACATATGACTCTATAAGTTTGGTTTAATATTACATTTTAAATCAAAGATTATATAATATAAATTTAGTAATATACAGAATTTATTTAATTTATATGTTACAATTAATTATATATTTTTTTATTAATATATATAATTTTAATAATACAAATAGTATTACTACATTTTTTTTAAAATTAAGATTTTATTGAAACAGTGAAGCAAAACTATACAAATAAAC
>CAYJFC010000025.1:0-12467 GCA_964369625.1 uncultured Muribaculaceae bacterium | reverse complement strand
TCCTGGACCGACTGGGCCTACTGGAGCTGATGGTGCAACTGGACCTACCGGACCTGCTGGACCGACTGGAACAGCAGGATTTAACACTTACGCTTACGCTACAACTACTGCCGCTGAAGATGTAACAACAGCTAATCCAATTGTATTTGATACTACTCCAAGTATAAATAATATAACTTTAGATACAACAACTGGAATTTTTACAATAATTGATGCTGGACAATATTTAATTAATTGGGATGCTTCAGTACTTAGTACATCAGCTGGTGCAACACTAATATCTTTAGGAATTTATGATGTTACTAATGGCACATTTTTACAAAGTACAAATTCAGCAGTTACTTTATCAAATTCTGAAGGTGCAGAATTATCAGGAACTTTAATTGTTACATTTGCTGCAGCACAAGAATTCGAACTTAGAAATGGAACTGGTGATACAATTACAACTGTAGCTACTAATGGTTTTGCAGCAGGTTTATCAATAACAAGGATTAACTAATGAAAGTTGCTGTATATGCAATAAGTAAAAATGAAGAAAAATTTATAGATAGATGGTATGACTCTATGAAAGAAGCAGACGAAATATATGTTTTAGATACAGGTTCTACTGATAATACAGTAGAAAAATTAAAATCCTTAGGAGTTAAAGTAGTAAAGGAAGAAATAAACCCTTGGAGATTTGATGTAGCAAGAAACAAATCATTAGAACTTGTAGATAAAAATGTTGATATCTGTGTGTGTACAGATTTAGATGAAGTTATAACTCCTGGATGGAAAGAAGAATTATTAAAAGTTTGGAATAAAGATACTACTAGATGTAAATACATATTTAATTGGAAATTAATAGATGAAAAACCAATTATATCTTTTTATCAAGAAAAAATACATGCTAGAAATAATTTTAAATGGATACATCCAGTACATGAAATACTTAAATGTGATGTTAATGAAAATTATGTACTAACAGATAACATAATAGTTAATCATTATCCAGATGATAAAAAATCTAGAAGTAGCTACTTACCTCTTTTAGAGCTATCTGTAAAAGAAAATCCAGATAATGATAGAAATATGCATTATTTAGGTAGAGAGTATATGTTTTATAAAAAATATAATGAAGCAATAGACACATTAATAAAACATTTAAAATTAAAAAATAGTACTTGGAAAGATGAAAGATGTGCATCTATGAGATTCATAGCAAGATGTTATCAATCTTTAGAAAGATATGATGAAGCTAAAATGTGGTTAGGTAAAGCTATAAAAGAAGCTCCACATTTGAGAGATCCTTTAATGGAAAAAGCATTAATGTTATATCATTTAAAAGAATATACTGAATGTGAAAAATTAGTAAATGAAGCTCTAAAAATAGAAATAAATAATAAAACATATATAAATGAACCATTTACATTTGATCATACAGCATATGATTTATTATCAATGATATATTATTATAAAAGTGATTTTAATAAAGCAATATATTATATTATTAAAGCTTTAGAAGTATCACCTAAAGAAGATAGACTTATTAACAATAAAAAATATTTTGAAAGTTTAATAAAAGTTACTGATTAATTTTCAGTAACTTTTTACTTATAAAAAAAATGTCATTAAAGACATTTTATACTCTTGCTTCAGTAAGTTTTGCTTTAACAACCCATTTACCTTCAGGAACAACTCCAAAGAAGTATCTTCCTTCAGTATTAGTCTTGCAAGTTTTTCTAAGTTTAAGTGATTTATTTTCTCCTTCACCAACTGATTCATATAAACCAACAGTACAACCAGATATAGGTATTCTACTAGAGTTATATACTATACCATTAATAGTACCTTCTTTAGCAGCAGCAAGTTTATTTAAGTGAATATTTTCTTCAGAATTAGCACCATCAGTAACTTCTACAGTTATTGGAGTATATAAAGTATAATCATCTGCTAAGGCAGTTACAGTATAAGTACCAGCATCTACTTTTGGAAATATATATTCTCCATCAGTAGCACTAATTGTTTCAGAAACAATATTGTTAGCACTGTTAAGTAGTCTTACTATCGCACCATCAAAAGTATTACCATGATCATCATATACATAACCATATATATTACCTTTTATATAAGTACTATCCTCAGTTATAACTAAATCATTTAAAATCATATCTGATCCACTATAAGTTATAGATCTTTTTGTTGATAATGAATATCCATCTTTAACAGCATAAATAATATAGTCCCCTCTTGGAACATTTTGGAATGTATAGTTACCATTTTCATTAGTCATTGTATGCTTAATTGGATTAAATTCAGTATCGAATAATTTTACCGTAGCATTCTCTATATCATTTCCATTTTGGTCTTCAACCTTACCAGTTATTGTACTAGTGTTAATCTCCGGAGCCTGTTCAAGTTCTAACTCAACATACTGCTCCTGTAATTCTGCTAAACTAATTTCATCAGAATAATTTAAAGTATAAGTATCTTTTTGATTCAAAATATTCCCCCCTATTATTAAAAATTGAATCTAAATAATATTCATTAATATTATTTCGTAAGCTAAATCATTTTCACCTACTATAAATTTCATTTTATATGTTTGTGGCCATATAAAACCATCTGGAATATATAACTTATTATTATCAAATTTTAAACCATTTGGCATACCTTCTATATATGTAATTAAACAATCAGGTTCTGGAATAAATTTAATAGTAGTCCCCGTACTACCTGGATAATATCTAAAAGTTTTTAAATCATCATCACGTTCTATTCTTCCACCATTTTCAGTTTCTACACTCATAGATAATATTGAATATCCAGTTGATTTACTATCACAATCAGTACATAAACAATCATTAAACAGTTCTAACTTACTAGATAAAATTATTTCTAACTTAGTTAAAGTATTTACTAATTTATCTACAGATTTATTAACATTTAATATTTCATTAGTATCATGTGATTTTTCAGTAACATATTTTATTTTATTAGCTTCTGCTAAAAGTATTTCAGATATACTACTTTGTTCTTTAGCAACACTTGATATTATTTCAGATATAGCAACTTGTCTATCTTTATCAATTATATTTGTCTCGTCCATTATTTCTCCCTTCATTTTATTTTATGTATAAAAATAAATTTTGACAGGGCTAATAACTTATAACATATTTTCGCCTATAACATATAATAAGTTAGTGATGAATATGGTAAATAATAATTGTTCTTTTACAGATAGAAATTCTAGTCTTAATGCTTTAGCAAATACATTATACTCTCCAAAAAAAGAGTTATTTAATAGTTTATGTGAAAATACTCACTCCTGTGAAATAAAAAGTATATGTGATAATAGTTTACTTGCAAACTATTCTTCTTTTACATCTTGTGGAAATAAAGGTTTCTTTGTTACTAAACCAAATGATAATTTAAATGCTTATGTACTTGATTCTAATTTAAACGAAATAGATAAAGTATCATTTAACATACCTAACCAATCTTATAATAAAACTATTGAAGATATAGCGTATGATCCTGATTTAAATAAATTATATGTAGCTCATTCAAATAAAATATTCTCAATTAATAACCAAGGTGATTTTATAAAAGATGAAGTTACTTTAAATAGTATAAATAATGCAAATTTAGCTTGTTGTAATAAAATAAATACTGGAAATAATAATGCATCTTTTAACTCACTAGAATTTATTGATAACAATTTATTAACAACGTATAATAAAAATGGATCTAGTTTTATTGCTAAAGTAACTCCTAATGGTAACGTAGTTAATGAACAACATATAGATGATGATATAACACCTACTAATATATTTAATACAAGTAGCAGTGTAAATATATTAGCCACTAAAAATGATAACTATCAATATTTTTATACATTTGATAAAACAAAAGCTTTTAATATTCCTAGAGAAAATTGTTGTCATATAATACTTAATGATGAATGTAGAATAGATTTGGAATGTCCAGCTTTTCCTTGTTCATTAAATGGAAGTTTATGCGAAGTAATAAGAAGCATCGCTTTAATAGAGCAAGGTATAGCAAAAATAATAGATTCAGAAAGTAAAAAAATAAAAAGCGCTATAGATAATAAATCTTGTAATAAAGAACTTATTGATATTAATAATTCAGTAAGCAAAACAATTATGAATATTTCAATGTTAGAACAAATGCTTAAAGAAAAATTAGAAGTAGCGTTAACTATTTATGAAAATGAATGCAAAAAAAATGATTAAAATTTAATCATTTTTTATTTCTAATTTAATTTCTTTATTAATTTTAAGTGATCTATAAGTTACTTTACATTCATTAAATAATTTTTTTGAAACTATAACCTCATCAGTATGAGCATATTTGTCCGATAAGTATATTACTTCTTTAATTCCAGATTGTATAATTTCCTTAGCGCATTCATTACAAGGAAATAAATCAACATAAATTTTAGCATTTTCTAAATCTTTTCTGCTACCTCGATAATTTAATATTGCATTACGCTCTGCATGAACAACATATAAATATTTAGTATCTTTGGGGTCCCCTTCTCTACCCCATGGAAATGTATCATCTGAAAATCCATTAGGAGTTCCGTTATATCCAATAGATAAAATTCTATTATCTTTTGATACTATACATGCACCAACTTGGGTTGAAGGGTCTTTACTTCTCATAGAAGATATCATAGCAATTCCCATAAAATATTCATCCCAAGTTAAATAATTTTCTCTTTTTTTTATTTTATCCATAATTACCTCTTTATTAAAGAATATCAAAAATAATATTGATTTTCAAGTTAATTATAATATTCCAATTAATTCCATAATAATAATTATTTTTATAACCATAATATAATTAGAAGGAGGATATAATTATGTCATATAAAAGTGAACAAGCTTCTAAAAAAAATATAAAAAAAGCTATTAAAGCACATAAAGCTAATTCCAAACATAATGGAAAAGATAAAGACAACGACAATAGATAATTATGTCATTAAAAATGATTGAAGATTAAATTCAATCATTTTTTAATTTAAAAGTTTTTGGAGCTAATTTATAAGTTACATATATACCTATAATAGTATAAAGTAATGTAAATAAAATAGTTACTAAACAAAATAAAACTACATTAATTCTTATACTATATATATAAAAACAAGCCATATATGTAAATATCATTATTATATTATATATAGGATTTTTCATTTTTAAGTAGCTATTATACGGTTGAAATATATAATATATAATTAAATAGTGGATACTAAAAAATATAGAAATAGATAATACTGTTAGCGATATAAGTGGATATATATATAATTTTTCTGTACCCCCAGTTATAAATAATAATAATGGTAAAAAAATTGCTATAACTGACACTGGCAATAAATTTATCAAAATTAAAGATTTTATTCTTCTAATAAATATACTTACTATTGTTTTAGGATTACGATAAAAATTATAAGTTAATAAACTAGAGTCACAATTTACAAAAAATGCTTGAATTACAACCCCTCCCCTATTTATAATGTATATAATTAGTATAAAAAATGGCATATGATATATTAAAAAATCATTTATTTCAAAATAAAGATTTTTGTTATTAATAATAGAATAAGTTACAAACATAAATATTGCTAATAAAATAACAAACGTCTTTTTTGCTGATTTCATCAGTATTTTTTTATGTCTACTAATAAATATTTCATTAAAATAGTCATATCCCTTTTTACTAGTAATATGATTGGTATCATTATCTATTTGATTTTTTATATTGTTTTTTATTAATTCATTTCTCTTTTCTTTAATATTAACTATATTAAATCCACTAGAACATAAGTCATTAAATAATTTATAAAATTCATTATATTCGAATATTTTTTTTATTGCATAAAAATTTATAAAAATAAGTATAAATATAATTGCAAGCAATATATATATATTTATTATTACGCTATAATATACTGATATATATGCTATAAATATAATTATTAAAGCAAATAAATAATTAATTTTACTTACTTTTATTTCTTTATTTTTTTCATATTTCCTTAAATTAATCCAAGTAAATATGTTTTTGATTAAAATAACTATAATTCCTGATAAAATAGCATACAAAGTAATATCTAAATCATTTTGCAAATATGGAATTACATACATATAATCTAATATTATATAACCTAGATAATAAAATATAATAATTTTTACTATATCAAATAAATAATCTATTAATATATAGTCTTTAGCATTAATTCTCAGCATTTTTATAGCATATAATTTGTCATTTGAAACTGAAAATATTTTAGTTGAGAAGAGTGAACTAACTATAGTTACTAAGATAAAAGTTTGCAAATAAGCACTAGTTGATGTTTCCCCCATAATAAACAAGGGGTAAATATAAAATATCATAACACTAATTACAATTGTACTTAAAGATTTTAGGGATATGAAAATAAGAGAAATAATAAAAGCTATAAACTTAGATAAAATATCATTATCTTTCTTAAAATTACTTTTAACAAATGGTATTTTTTTCAAATAATACAATGCAACATTACCTAAATAACAATATTTTAAAACTATTAAATAATATAACGTACTAAGCATCAATATCCCCTTTTAAAGCACTTATGATTTTGTCTTTATTTTTAGATATTTTCATTAATTTTTTATCTTTTAATAATACTATTTCATCACATAAATCTAATGCAAGTTCCATAATATGTGTAGAAAATATTATTATATGGCCTTTTTTCATTTTTTTTAAAATTTTCTTCATTTCTTCAGCCATAACTACATCAAATGAAGTAAGTGGCTCATCTAAAAGAAGTAATTTAGGATTAGCAATAAAATTAACTAACATTTGAATTTTATTTTTCATACCATGAGAAAAGTCTTTTAATAATTTATCTTGATCACTAATATCAATTGATACCATTTCTAAATATTCTTCAATAGTTTTAGAATTTTCTCCATTTGCTAAATTAATTTCTATAAAAAATTTTAAAAATTCTTTAGCGGTTAAAAATTCTGGAACAGTTGGTGTTGATAAAACATAACCTATATCACTAACATTTAAAGGTTTATTATCTAGTAAAAATTTCCCACTATCACATACTAAATCATTATTCAAACAATTAAACAGTGTTGTTTTACCAGATCCATTTTTACCTAATAAAGCGTAAATTTTACCTTCTTCAAATTCGAAATCCAAATCTTTTAATACTTCATGATTATCAAATTTTTTTGTTAAATTAATTATTTTTAATGTCATAATAACAACTCCTTAATATATTATACTTTATTTTTATCACAAAAAAAATATATAAATAAAATTTATATATTTAATCACCTAATTTCATAGATATAAAGAAACCTATATTTGCTAATACAATAGCAAATATTATCTGACCCACACTAAATGTTAGGCCATCATTAACACTTGTAACTACTATTGACATAATAGAGGCAAATACAAATCCTAATATACCATAATATGTTTTTATTTTAAATTTTTCTAATAAAAATTCAATTAATTTTGCCACCAATACTATACCAACTATAATACCTATACCAAATATACTTAATATAATAAAATTATTAGTTAAATCTATTAAAGAAGTAAATTCCTTAATTTTTTCTAGTATAGGTTCATAATAACCTAATAAAATTAATATAAATGAACCACTTAATCCTGGTACAACCATTGATGCTGCAGCTATAACTCCTACTAAAAAAAGTAATAAATATGAACTTATTGTCATATTTGCAAAATCTACTGCTCCAAGACCGCCGTCAAAAAATGTCATAAACGCCACTATCCCAAACATTATTATAAAAATTATTATATTTGCTGGAGTTATTTTTTCATTTTTTATGGTTTTATATAACATAGGTATACCACCAATTATTAATCCTATAAAAAATAGTATTGTTGGTAATTTAAAATTTTCTAATGTGTAAGTTACTACTCTACTCATTAAAACTACTGATAATAAAGCTCCTATACCAATAGGTATTAAAAATTTTAAATTTTGTTTGAAATTTTTAAAAAAATGACTTATTGCTTCTATTATTTCTTCAAATATACCTAATGAAATCATTAAAGTTCCACCACTTACTCCAGGTATTATATTAGCTATCCCTAAAATAAATCCCTTGATTATTAATTTTATTTTATCCATATTCTCACCTCTATAATTATATCATAATTTTTAATTATTTTACACTTATTCCATGACTTGCCATAAAATCTGCACATTGCATAATATCCATAACAGATCCTTTTAAATTATTTAATTCTATATCTAAATTATGCACTTTATTAGTGCTTAAATCAACTTTTTTTAAATTGGTTTTTATAAATACATTATTTTTCATTTCATTGTTTTCTAAAATTATATCTTTAACATTATTGTTTACAAATTCTGAATAATTTAAAATTGATTCTTTAATAGAGAAACTAATTATTTTAAGATCAAACAATCTACTATAATCCATTTTTGATTCCAAAATACTACATTCCTTTATAGTAAGAGCTGATAAATTTATTCCTGTCATATTACAATTATTAAATTTAGAATTATATATTCCCAAATTACTAATTTCTATATTATTTAAATCACATTTATTAAATGTACAATTTTCAATATTTTTATTACTAATTTCTATAACAAAATTACAATTATTAAATATATTATTTTCAAATACAATATTTTTTATATTTGCATTATTTATTATTATATTTTCATATATCATTTTTTCTTCTTCCTCGCAGTTAATTTATACCATATTTTAAGCCCTATTCTAATAAAAATATTATCTAATGATTTATGAGCTTCTTTTAATTTTTTTGGTATATCAATATTTTGCGGACAATGTTTTTTACACTTACCACAGTTAATGCATAAATCAGCACCACTTTTTTCATAACCAATTCCCCCGATTGATTTAGTAATATATTGCTGTCTAATTTGATATCCTCCAAAATAATACTTATTATTATAATCAGTAAAGCAAGCTGGAATATCAACATTCACTGGGCACGGCATACAATAACCACAACTAGTACATGGTACTTTCATTAAATCTTTATATATTTGTTTTACTTCATCTACTATTTCCAATTCCTTTTTGGTCATACAATTGATATCTGAATCATTTGCGGTTTTTATATTTTCTTTAATATGCACTAAATCATTCATTCCACTTAATACAACACTTACTTCTTTTTGATTATAAAGCCACTTAAATGCCCAAGATGCTACATTACTATTTTCTTTATAATCCACAAATTTTTTTATCACTTTTTTCGGTGCTTTAGACGCTAGTGATCCACCTCTTAAAGGTTCCATTATAATTACATCTATTCCAAGCTCATAAGCTCTTTTAAGTCCCTTTATCCCAGCTTGATTATATTCATCTAAATAATTATATTGTATTTGGCAAAAATCCCATTTATAATCTTCTAATATTTTCATAAATTCTTCACATCTTCCATGAAATGAAAAACCTATATATTTAATTTTGCCACTTTTTTTATTTTCTTCTATAAAATTTAATATGCCGTAATCTTTTAATGTATTCCAGCTATGAAGACTATCAAGCATATGCATTAAATAATAATCTATATAATTTGTATCAAGTCTTTTTAACTGTGTATTAAAAAAACTTTCTATTTGATTTTCTTTTCTAATTAAAAATGTTGGTAATTTATCTGCTATAAATACTTTTTCCCTTAAATTATATTCTTTTAAAAATTTACCTAAAAATACTTCACTTTGACCACTGTGATAAATATAAGCTGTATCAAAATAGTTAATCCCTTCATTCACTGCATAAAGCATTTGCTCTTTGGCAAGATTTTCATCTATTTTTATTCCTTTAGTTGGAAATCTCATACACCCATATCCTAATACTGATATATCTTCTCCTGCTAGTTTTCTATACTTCATTTTGCACCTTCTTACTAAAATCATTATATCATAAATAAAATTAAATAAACCATACTAAAAATGGTGATATTATGAAAATAAATTTAGGATATGTGGCAATTAGCAAAACATTAGATTCAACTTCAAGTTCAACTATAACTTATACTAATTTTTTAAAAACAAAAGATTATAATAAAATACATGAAACTATTATTTCAAATTTAAATGCACTTGAAAACATTTTGATATATAACTATAAGAATAATGTTAATTTTTTTAGATTAACTTCTAAACTAATACCATTAGCAACTAAAGATGATGTGATATTTGATTATATTACTCCCTATAAAGAGTATTACAATAAACTTAGACCACTATGTAAAAATATGAGAATAGATGTTCACCCTGATCAATATACAGTTATTAATAGCATAAAAAAAGAAGTTGTTGAATCTTCAGTAGTTAATCTAGAATATCATTATAAAATTTTAGAAGCACTTGATATAAATCCAAAAATCATTTTAATTCATATAGGAAGTTCAGTATTTGGTAAAAAACAAAGTATAAACCGTTTTATAAAAAATTTTAATAATTTACCGATACATCTTCAAAAATCTATTGCCATTGAGAATGATGATAAAGTTTATAACATTAAAGATTGTTTATACATTGCTAACAAATTAAATATTCCCTTTGTATTAGACTATCATCATTATTTGTGTAATAATGATGGCGAGAATATACTTGACTATATCGAAGATATCTTTAAAACATGGAAACATATAAATCCTAAAATTCATTTTTCGTCCCCTAAAAGTAAATTAAAAAAAGAATTTAGATCTCATCACGATTATATTAACCCCTATGATTTCATTGACTTTTTAGAGAAAATAAAACATATGAAATATGATGTCGATATTATGTTAGAAGCTAAAGCTAAAGACGAAGCATTATTTAGATTAATAAGACAATTAAAATACTTAACTAATTATTCAATAATAAAAACCACTATAATTTTATAGCAGTTTTTAATCTATATCAAATCTAAAATCAAAATATGTCCAACCTTCTTTTTTGAAACTTAAATATTTATCAATTATATTTTTACTATCCTTAGAAACGTCATATATTCTACCTAAATCTTTAACTAAAGGATTTACATATCTAATTTTAGTTTTAGTGTATACACAATATTTACTTTTAACTTTTTCTCGTGTTGTATATGCTGTTTTTGCTTTTTCAAAAGCAGTATAAGCATTTACTATATTTTTATCTTCACATTTTTTTATTTTGCTAATAATTTCTTTTTCTGAATAATTATATAAATCATCAACTGTAATATAATTATTTTTAATCATAACTTTACAAATATCTGCTAAAAATTTCAAAACAGTTCTATCATTATCATCAATCCAAGATATCCACAAATCATAAATAGTCTTAATATATAATTCACAAATTTCTTTTGTTTTAAAAGCTAGTTCATCTATGTTATTTTCGTTTTTTACTACTATAATATCATTATATATTTTTTCTATTAACTCTAAATCAAAAACTCTTTTAAATGTTAATCCACTAGTAAAAGTATATTCTAATCTGTCTGCTGATAAAGCGGGAGAATTATTATCCGCTATAGGATACATTTTATAATCTAATACTTCTTCTAATTTAATATTATCTCTTTTTAGCAATTTATTTATAATCATAGAATTTTTTATAATATCTACAGTTTTTTCTTCAGTACTTTCCTGCTTTTCAGAATCTTCATTTAAATAATCTATTGCGTGTTTAAACACTGGTGTTGCTATATCATGAAATAAACCTGCAAGTGTTTGTTTTTTGTCTTGTGTAAATTTCCAAATAATTAAAGCAACCCCAATGCTATGATGTAAATTAGAAAGAAAATAAGTATTACTATATATTCCAGAGTAATCTGTTCCACAACTAATACTAATTTCATTTATTCTTTGCATTTCTGGTGTATTAATATAATCATTTAACCAAATCGGATAATCAATACAAAGTATTTTGTAATAATTTTTTAACTCATCATTCAAATTTAAATCATCCATAATATATCACCCTTGTTAAAATTATAACAATTTTTGTATTTTTTGTATATATTTATATTATATGGTTATAATAATAATGTAATATAAATTATATTACATAGAAAAAGAGCTCTAACAAGAGCTCTAATTTTTTTTGTGGTGCCCACGGCCGGACTTGAACCGGCACGAGATATAAAGCTCGCAGGATTTTAAGTCCTGTGCGTCTACCTGTTCCGCCACATGGGCAGGCACGTCTTAATCAATAAGACAAATTAATTATATAATGTTTTTAAGATTAATTCAAGCAATTTTTGCTTTTTTTTGAAATTTTTAATAAAAAGCAAGTATTTATAGGTATTTTATACATTTTGGGTTGACATAACTTTTTTTATTATGATATAATTTGTTTGTACCAAAAAACGGAGGAATACCCAAGCCTGGTTGAAGGGGCCGGTCTTGAAAACCGGAAGGTCGGGTAACCGGCGCAGGGGTTC
>CAYJFC010000024.1:0-16017 GCA_964369625.1 uncultured Muribaculaceae bacterium | reverse complement strand
TAAAAAAGCTTCTGAAAAGCTTATAATAAGTAAAAGGAAGAAATAGGAGGATAAAGTAATGGCAAGAAGTTTGAAGAAAAAACCATTTGTTGATGGTTCATTAATGAAAAAAGTACAAGAAATGAATAAAGGTACTAAAAAAACAGTAATTAAAACTTGGTCTAGAAGATCAACTATTTATCCAGAATTTGTTGGACATACATTTGCTGTGCATAACGGTAAAGAATTTATCCCAGTTTACGTAACTGAAGAAATGGTAGGACATAAATTAGGAGAGTTCTCAGCAACTCGTAAATTTACTGGTCATGCTGGAAATAAATAGGAGGTAATATGGAAACTTACGCAATACATAAAAGCGCATTAATTAAACCTAGACTTGCAAGAATGACTATGGATTTAATTAGAGGAAAAGATATTAACACTGCTAGAGCAATATTAGATAACACTAATACTAAAGCTAGTAGATTAATTATTAAAGTATTAAATTCTGCTGTAGCTAACGCTGTTAATAACGAAGGTGCTAACGAAACAGAATTAAAAATAAAAGAATGTTATGTTAATCCAGGTCCTGTTTATAAGAGAATTAAATTTGCATCTCGTGGGAACATAGATAGACATGATAAAAGAACAAGTCACATCACAGTATGTGTAACAGACGGGAAAGGAGAGTAATATGGGACAAAAAGTTAATCCTGTCGGATATAGACTTGGTGTTAATAAAGATTGGGAATCACGTTGGTATGCTGACAAAGATTTCTCATTAAAACTTAATAACGACTTAAAAATTAGAGAATATGTTGCTAAAAATTTAAAAGAAGCAGCGGTTGCTAAAGTTATTATAGAAAGAAAAAATGATCGTGTTGACATCACTTTATTTACTGCTAAACCTGGTGTTATTATAGGCCGTGGTGGAGAAGATATTGAAAAATTAAGAAATAAAATTAAAAAATTAGTAAAAGAAAATGTTTATATAAACATAGTTGAAGAAAAAAGACCTGATTTAAATGCTAAATTAGTTGCTGATTCAATTGCAATGCAAATTGAAAACAGAGCACCATTTAGATCTGCTCAAAAAAGAGCAATAAGAAACACTATGAAAGCTGGAGCTAAAGGTATTAAAACATTAGTATCTGGTAGATTAGGTGGAGCTGAAATGGCTAGAAGTGAAGGATATACTGAAGGAACTGTACCGCTTCATACAATTAGAGCTGATGTAGATTATGCTATAAGTGAAGCTGATACTATATATGGTAAAATCGGTGTTAAAGTTTGGATATACAAAAACGAAATTCTTCCTGCTAAAAAAAGAAATTTAAAGGAGGCTGATTCTGATGTTGATGCCAAAAAGAACTAAATATCGTAAAAGTCATAGAATTAGTTATGACGGAAAAGCTAAAGGAAATTTAGAACTTCATTTCGGAGACTACGGTCTTAGAGCTATGAATGGTGCTTGGATTTCTGCTAGAGAAATAGAAGCAGCTCGTATAGCGATGACTCGTTATATGAAACGTGGTGGGAAAGTATTTATTAATATATTTCCACATATGCCTAGAACTAAAAAACCTCTTGAAACACGTCAAGGTAAAGGTAAAGGTGCTGTTGATGAATACGTAGCTGTAGTTAAAACAGGAAAAATTATATTTGAAATTAATGGCGTAAGTGAAGAAATTGCTCGTGAAGCATTAAGACTTGCTGCTCATAAATTATCAATTAAAACAAAATTCGTAATGAAAGAAAAGGATGGTGATTCACTTGAAAATTAATGATATTAGAAAATTATCAAGCGATGAGCTAAACAAAAAGATAATTAAATCTAAAGAAGAATTATTTAACAAAAGAATGCAACAAGCAAGCGGTAACTTAGAAAAACCTGCTGAACTTAGAATATTAAGAAAAGATGTTGCTAAAATGTTAACTATACTTAAAGAAAGAGAAATTGAAGAAGTAAAAGCTGGAGGTAATAAATAATGAATGCTAATAAATTTGAATTAGTTGGTACTGTTGTAAGTTGTAAAAACGAAAAAACTATCACTGTATTAGTTGAAACTCATAAAAAAGACCGTTTATATGGTAAAAGAGTTAAATCATCTAAAAAATATGCAGCTCATGATGAAAAAACTTTAGCTGGCTTAGGAGACACAGTAAAAATTAGAATGACTAAACCTATTTCAAAAACTAAGAAATTTGAATTAGTAGAAGTTCTAACTAAAGCTGTAGTCCTTTAGGAGGCAAAATTATGGTAATGCAAGAATCAAGACTTAAAGTTGCTGATAATAGTGGTGCTAGAGAACTTTTAGTTATTAGAGTTGAAGGTGGATCTAGAGTTAAAACTGGTAATATCGGTGATGTTATAGTTGGTACTGTAAAAAAATCACTTCCAAATGGAACTGTTAAAAAAGGTAAAGTTGTTAAAGCTGTTATAGTAAGAACTGTTCAAGGTGTTAGACGTCAAGACGGATCTTATATTAAATTTTCAGATAACGCTTGCGTTTTAATTAAAGATGACAAATCTCCAGTAGGAAGCCGTGTATTCGGACCAGTAGCTAGAGAATTAAGAGAAAAAGAATTTACAAAAATTGTTTCTTTAGCTCCGGAAGTGTTATAGGAGGATATATGAAAGTTAGAGTAGGAGAAAATGTTTTAGTACTTGCTGGAAAAGACAAAGGTAAAGAAGGTAAAGTAATTAAAACTTTGAAAAATATTGATAAAGTTGTTGTTGAAGGTGTTAATATTATTAAAAAACATTCTAAACCAACAAATAATAACGATAAAGGTGGAATCATTTCTGTTGAAGCCCCAATTCATGTATCTAATGTAAAAGTTATAAAAGAATCTAAGAAAGAGAAAAAAGAAGTAAAAGCTAAAGCTGCTCCTAAAAAGGAAACAGTAAAAAAAGCTGCTACTAAGAAAGTGAGTAAGTAACTATGAATAATTTTAAAAAGTTTTATGTTGAAGAAGTAGTACCTTCTTTAATGAAAGAATTTAACTATAGTTCATTAATGGCAGTTCCTAAAGTTGATAAAATTATTATTAATATGGGATGCGGTGATGGCGCTAAAGATGAAAAATTCATTACAGCAGCGGTAAATGATTTAGCTCTTATAGCTGGTCAAAAACCTGTAGTTACTAAAGCTCGTAAATCAATCGCAGGATTCAAATTACGTGAAGGTCAAAACATTGGTGTTAAAGTAACATTACGTGGAGAAAACATGTATAATTTTATGGAAAAATTAATTAAGATTTCTTTACCTCGTGTTAGAGATTTCCGTGGAGTATCAAAAACAGCTTTTGATGGAAGAGGAAATTACACATTAGGTATTAAAGAACAATTAATATTCCCAGAAATAGATTTTGATACAGTTGTTAAAGTTCGCGGTATGGATATCGTGTTCGTTACAACTGCAAATACAAATGAAGAGGCAAGAAGCTTACTTAAAGCATTCGGAATGCCTTTCAAAAATTAAGGAGGACCTATGGCAAGAACTAGTTTAAAAGTTAAAAATAAAAGAAAAGCTAAATTTAGTACTAGAGAGTATACTCGTTGTGAAAGATGTGGTAGACCACATTCAGTACTTAAAAAATATGGTATTTGTCGTATTTGCTTTAGAGAATTAGCAAATCAAGGTCAAATTCCTGGTGTTAAAAAATCAAGTTGGTAAGAAGGAGGAAAAATAGATGTTTGTACAAGATAAAATAGCAGATATGCTTACAAGAATCAGAAATGCTAATCAAATGAGATATAAAACAGTTGATGTTATTGGAACTAAAATGACAGTAGCAATAGCGGACATTTTAAAAGCAGAAGGTTACATAGCTGGTTATGAACTTGAAGAAAGTATAACTGGCAATAAACTTACTTTATCACTTAAATATGGTGAGAAAAAAGAAAGAGTTATTGTTGGACTAAAAAGAATCAGTAAATCTGGATTAAGAGTTTACGCAAAATCAAATGAAATTCCTCGTGTTCTTAATGGACTTGGAATTGCAATTATCTCTACTTCAGCAGGTCTTATGACTGATAAAGAAGCTAGAGAAAAAGGGTTAGGAGGCGAAGTACTTGCCTATATTTGGTAAGGAAAAATCTTATGAGTAGAATCGGAGAAAGAAAATTAACCCTTCCGGCAGGTGTAACAGTTACTTGTGAAAACAATATAGCGACTGTAAAAGGACCTAAAGGAGAATTAACTCTAAACTATAGCAATTTAGTTGAAATAGTTATAGAAGAAAATGTAGTCATTACAAAAAAAATTAAAGATACTAAAGAAGCTAATGTAATGCAAGGAACTACTAATTCACTTATTAATAACATGATTATTGGTGTTAATACAGGGTATGAAAAGGGACTTGAAGCTGTTGGTGTTGGATATAGATTTAATGTAGCTGGAAGCAAAATAACAATTTCAGCTGGGTATTCTCATCCAGTAGTAATGGAAGCTCCTAAAGGATTAACTGTTGAACAAGTTTCAAATACAGAAATCACTATTAAAGGTATTGATAAACAACAAGTTACTGAATTTGCGGCTAATATTCGTAAAGTAAGAAAACCAGAACCATATAAAGGTAAAGGTATAAGATACAAAGGCGAAATTGTTAGACGTAAAGAAGGTAAGAAAGCGGCATAAGGAGGTATAAGTTATGATAAAAAAAGATTCAAATAATAATGCACGTTTAAGACGTCATGCGAGAATTAGAAAAACTTTAAGCGGAACTAATGAAGTTCCAAGACTTGCTGTATATAGATCAAATGAGGCTATATATGTACAAGTTATAAACGATTTAACTGGTACTACTTTAGCTGCTTCATCAAGCAAAACTTTAAAATTAGCAAACGGTAATGTTGAAAATGCTAAATTAGTAGGAAAAGACATTGCTGAAAAATGCAAAAAGTTAAAAATTAATAAAGTAGTATTTGATCGTGGTGGATTTTCATACCACGGTAAAGTGGCAGCTTTAGCTGATGCAGCTAGAGAAGCAGGACTTGAGTTCTAGGAGGTAATGATGGAAAATAATAATAACAATATTAAAACTAGAGATAGTAGACCTAACAATAGAAGAAGAAATATTGAACCTAAAAAGAATTTATTAGAAGAAAAAGTTATCTCTATTGGACGTGTAACAAAAGTTACAAAAGGTGGTAGACACTTTAGATTTTCTGCAACAGTTGCAGTAGGTAACCGTAAAGGTTTAGTAGGTATTGGTACTGGAAAATCTAACGAAGTACCTGAAGCTATCAAAAAAGCTATTCAAGCAGCTAATAAAAATGTTGTAAGAGTATCTCTTGTTGATAACAGAACATTACCACATGATTCAACTGGTAAAGTAGGAAGAGCTGTAGTATTAGTAAAACCTGCTAAAGTAGGACGTGGGATAGTTGCTGGTGGAGCTGCAAGAGCAGTTTTAGAACTAGCAGGTGTTAAAGACGTAATGGCTAAAAGTTTAGGGTCTAATACTCAAGTAAATGTTGCTAAAGCAACATTAGAAGCTTTAACTTCACAAAGAACAGCTTCACATATTGCAGCCTTACGTGGTAAGAAAGTTGAGGAACTATAATATGAAACTTGAAAATTTACCAAAAACAAAAGAAAATAAAGTAACAAAAAGAGTTGGGCGCGGACCAGGTTCTGGGATGGGGAAAACTTCAACTCGTGGAGAAAAAGGACAAAAAGCTAGAAGTGGTGCTTCTATACCTGTATGGTTCCAAGGGGGTCAAACTCCTTTATTTAGAAGATTACCTAAACGTGGATTTAACAATAAACGTTTTGAAACTAAATATGCTTGTATAAATTTAAGTGATTTAAATAAGTTCTTTAACGAAGGAGATGTTGTTACTCCAGAAATACTTAAAGAAAGAGGAATTATTAAAAAAGAACTTTCAGGAGTTAAAATTTTAGGAAATGGTACTTTAGAGAAAAAACTAACTATTAAAGCTAGTAGATTTTCTTCAAGCGCTATTCTTAAAATAGAAGCTGCTGGCGGAAAAACTGAGGTGATCTAATATGTTCAAAAGCTTTTCCGCACTTTTTAATAAGTCAAATAAAGATTTAAGGAAAAGAGTATATATTACATTAGCGTTTTTAGGAATATTTTGTTTAGGAACTACTATAACAATACCTTGGGCTAACGAAGTATATGCAAATTTAGGTTTTTTAGAAATATTTAACCTTATGAGTGGAGGAGGTCTTAGAACTTTTTCAATCTTTGCATTAGGTGTATCACCATACATAACTGCATCGATTATCACTCAAATATTACAAATGGATATCATACCATATTTTAAAGAATTAAAAGAACAAGGATATGTTGGTAAACAAAAAATAAATCGTATAACTAGATATTTAGGGATTATATTAGCATTTGCTCAAGCATATATGCTAGCTATTTTCTATATGGAAGGTGCCGATACAATTACTATGCTTAAAACAGTTTTAGTTATGACTGCTGGTACTGCATTCTGTTTATGGATGGGAGACCAAATAACTAAAAAAGGTATTGGTAATGGTCAGTCAATGTTAATCATGGCTGGTATTATTCAAAGTTTACCATTAATATTCACAGAAGCATTTAATTTCTTTATTAATGGAGATATGTCTACTTGGCTTGGAACTACATTATTTTCTGTATTTATTATAAGTTATATTGTAATTATTATAGGAATAATATGGATGCAACTTGCAGAAAGAAGAATACCTATTCAACATGCAAATAGATCTGCTAGTTCTGTTACAAGTAAACAAAATTTTTTACCAATTAAATTAAATTCTGCTGGAGTTATACCTGTTATTTTTGCTTCAATAATAACAACAGTACCAGCGACTATTGTTGCTTTAATTGGTAACCAAACTGCTATTAATTTTGTTGATAATTATATAGCATACACTTCACCAACTGGATTTTTACTATATATAGCTTTTATATTTATATTTAGTTATGTATATACATTTATGGCTATGAGCCCTGAGGATATGAGTAAAAATTTAAATAAAAGTGGAGGATATATTCCTGGTATTAGACCTGGAGAAGATACTTCAAAATACATAGGTGGTATTATGAATAAAACTACTTTAGTAGGAAGTATGTTCTTGGTAATACTTGCAGGACTACCTATTTTATTATCATTAGTAACTGATTTACCTGACAGTGTAACTGTTGGTGGAACTGGTATACTAATTGTAGTAGGTGTTGCTATTGAAACATCAAAACAAATAGAAAGTAGTTTAGTTAGTAGAAGTTATACTCAAAAAAGGAAAAAATTAAGATGAAAAATATAATATTTATTGCCCCGCCGGCATCAGGAAAAGGTACACAAAGTGAACTATTAAAAGAAAAATATGGTTTTATTCATATTTCAACTGGTGATATGCTAAGAGAAGAAATTAATTCAGGATCAAGCTTAAGTGATGAGGTCAAAAATATTGTTAAACAAGGACAATTAGTAAGTGATGAAATAATCTTGCAAATACTTGAAAACAAATTAAATACTATTAAAGGAAAACCATTTGTATTAGATGGGTGCCCTAGAACAATGAATCAAGCTAATCATATAAATGACTTGTTTAATAGATTAGACATAAAAGATTTTATAGTTTTGTATTTAAATTTGGATGAAAAGACGGCAATGGAAAGATCACTTGGTAGATTAGTTTGTTCTTGTGGTAAATCTTATAATATATATGATGAAAAATTAAGACCAAAAGTTGATAATAAATGTGATTCATGTAGCAAAACTCTTTTAAAAAGAAGTGATGATACTGAGGAGTTATTTAAAGAAAGGTTTAAATCATATATAGACAAAACTAAACCAGTGCTTGACTATTACGATAATCTAGGTATGTTAAAGTATATAGATGCATCAATTAATAGAGAGTATACGTTTAGCCAAATTGAGGAAATAATTAATGAAAGTTAAAAACGATAACGAACTTAATAAACTCAAAATAGCGGGTAATATAAATTATCACGCACATAAATTAATAAAGCAAAATATTAAAGAAGGAATAAGTACTTTAGAACTTGATAAAATTGTTTATGATTATATCAAATCTAGAAGTGCAAGCCCAGCATTTTTAAATTATCAGGGTTTTCCTTCTAGTATATGTGCTTCTATTAATGATGAAGTAGTACATGGTATTCCATCAGAAAGAAAACTTAAAAACGGAGATATTATTTCTATAGATATAGGAGTTTGCTATCAAGGATTTTATTCAGATAGTGCTAATACTTATATTGTTGGAGAGGTATCCGAAGAAATAAAAGCTTTAGTTGAAAATACTGAAAAAAGTTTATATGAAGGATTAAGTGTAATTAAAGATGGTGTTAAAGTAAGTGAAATCGGAAAAAAAATAGAAAAGTTTGCAAATGCAAATGGACTAAGTGTTATAGAAGAATTAGTTGGTCATGGTACTGGTGGCAAATTACATGAGTATCCTGATATACCTAATTATGAAACAAATAGTAAAGATATTTTAAAAGAGGGAATGGTAATTGCTGTTGAACCAATGCTTAATCTTGGTGAAAGATATATATATATGGCATCAGATGATTGGACAATAAAAACAGATGATGAAAAGCCATCAGCTCACTTTGAACACACAGTACTAGTTACTAAAAGTGGTTATCAGATATTAACGAAAGAGGGAAATGATTGTGAATAACGATAAAAAAGTATCAAAAAACAATGATAAAATTGAAGTAGAAGGTAAAGTAATAGAAATGCAAAATGGAGAGTTTTTAGTAGAACTTCCTAATAAGCACACTGTGAAAGCCCACGTTTCTGGTAAAATGCGCATGAACAATATACGTATTTTATTAGGCGATAAAGTTACAGTGGAACTTACACCTTATGATTTAACACGTGGGATTATAAAATGGAATAATAGATAATGGAGGTATATTATGAAAGTTAGACCATCAGTAAAACAAATATGTAAAAAATGTAAAGTTATAAGAAGAAAAGGGAAAGTTATGGTTATCTGTGATAATCCAAAACACAAACAAAGACAAGGATAGGGAGAAAAAATGGCAAGAATTAAAAATATTGAACTACCAGGAAACAAACATATTGAAATTGGCTTAACTGCTATATATGGTATTGGTAGAAGCTTAGCAAAAAACATTTGTATCGAAGCTAAAGTTGATCCTACTAAAAAAGTAAAAGATTTAACTGAAGCTGAAGTTACAGCTCTTCGTCATGAAGTTGAAAAATGTAATGTTGAAGGAGATTTACGTAGAGATGTTCAAATGAGCATTAAAGGTAAAATGGAAATCAACTGTTACCAAGGTGTTAGACACAAAAAAGGTTTACCAGTAAGAGGACAAAGAACTAGCAGAAATGCTAAAACTCGTAAGGGTAAAGGAAAAGTTGTTGCTAACAAGAAAAAAGTTGGAAAGTAGGTAAATAGAGTATGGCATATAATAGAAGAAAAAGAAAAGTTAAAAAAATAATACCTGAAGCTCAAGCTCATATTCATTCATCTTATAACAATACAATTGTAACTATTTCAGATAAAGATGGAAATGTAATAGCATGGTCATCAGCTGGTAGAATAGGTTATAAAGGAAGTAAAAAGAAAACTCCTTTTGCAGCAGGTATTACTGCTGAAGCTGCTGCTAATGCTGCAGTTGAAAACGGAGTTAAAAAAGTAGACGTATTTGTTAAAGGACTTGGTCCTGGTAGAGAAAATGCTGTAAGAAGTCTTCAAGCAGCAGGACTTGAAATTACATCAATAACTGATGAAACACCAGTACCACACAATGGATGTCGTCCACCTAAAAAACCAAGAAACTAATTTGAAGGGAGAATAGTTAATGATTAAATTTGAAAAACCAGATTATAAAATCGTTGAAGCTTTAGAATCTAATAGCTTTGCAAAATTTGAAATTGAACCACTTGAAAGAGGATTTGGTACTACTATAGGTAATGCTTTACGTAGAGTTATGTTATCAAGTTTACCAGGAAGTGCAATTACATCAATAAAAATTGAAGGAGTTCTTCATGAATTTCAAAAAATTGATGGTGTAGTAGAAGATGTTACTGGAATAGTACTTGCATGTAAAAAAATAGTTGTTAAAAACTTTAGTGAGTCTAATAAAGTATTAAAATTATCTGTATCAAAAGAAGGACCAGTTACTGCTGGTGAAATTGCAAAAGATTCTGATATTGAAATAGTAAACCCTGATTTAGTTATTTGTAACTTAGTTAAAGGCGGAAAAATCGAAATGGAAATGACTGTTGATAATGGTCGTGGATATGTAGATTCATCAGTTAACAAAGAAAAATTAGCTGATGCAAAAATTGGTATTATAGCTATAGATTCTAGTTATTCACCAATAGAACTTGTAAAATACGAAGTAGTAGATACTCGTGTTGGACAAAATGAAAACTATGATAAATTAATCATGGAAATTACTACTAATGGTAGTATGTTACCAGAAGAAGCTATGGCTTTAGCATCTAAAATTTTAATCGAACATTTCACAATTGTAGCTAATTTAAATGAAATTAGTAACGTTAGTGGATTAATGCAAGAGAAAAAAGTGGATACTATCGCTAAAAAATTAGAAACACCTATTGAAGAAGTTGAATTCTCAGTACGTGCTTATAATTGTTTAAAAAGAGCTGGAGTTCATACTATTCAAGATTTAGTTGATAAAAAAGAAATAGAAGTTACTAAAATTAGAAACTTAGGAAAGAAATCTTTAAAAGAAGTTATTGATAAAGTTGCTGATTTAGGTTTAACGTTTAAGGAGTAGAAAATGGCTTATAGAAAATTAGGAAGAGAATCAAGAATTAGAAGAAGTATTTTAGCTGGATTAACAAAAACAGTGCTTACTAATGGATATGTAGTAACTACTGAAGCTAGAGCTAAAGAAGTACGTAAATTTGCTGAAAAAATGATTACTTTAGGAAAAAGAGGAACTTTAGTTTCTCGTAGAAATGCATTAGCTTTTTTACATAATGACAAAGATGTTGTTAAAGTAATATTTGATCAGTTAGCTCCTAAGTATGCTGATCGTAATGGTGGATACACAAGAATTATTAAACTTGCTGAACGCCGTGGTGATGATGCTTTAGAAGTAAGATTAGAATTAGTATAGTTGTCTATACTTTTTTTATTGCAGTATAAAACAAAACAGTAGTTCGGTTATAATTATTTTTATATTAAATTATATAAAAATTGTTTTAATAAAGTATATAATATGGTAAAATATTTATACGTATTAAAATATTAAGGAAGTGTGTATAATGGCAAAAGTAGTATCTCTAGTAAATCAAAAAGGTGGGGTTGGTAAAACAACAACTAGTATAAATTTAGCAGCGGCATTAGGTCAAAGAGGTAAAAAGATATTACTTATTGATATGGATCCACAAGGAAATGCAACTACAGGACTTGGTTTATCTTCATCTGATTTTAACAGCGATGTTTATGAAGTAATAACAGGTCAAGCTGAAGTAAAAAAAGGTGTAAAAAAGACAAAATTTAAAAATTTAAGTATTATGCCAGCAACGCTTAATTTAGCTGGTGTAGATGTTGAATTTGTAAAAAAAATGTTAGAAGATACAACTTTCAAACAAAACGATCAATTAAAATCTAGACTGGATGAAATAAAAGAAAATTATGATTATATAATTATAGATTGTCAACCATCGCTAGGAATTGGAACAATGAATGCACTTGTAGCAAGTGATTCAGTAATAATACCAGTTCAATGTGAATTTTTAGCTTTAGAAGGTATTACTCAGTTACTTAATTCAGTAATAATGGTGCAATCATCAATGAATCCAAATTTACGTATTGAAGGTGTATTATTAACTATGTTTGATGGTAGAACAAATATTGCCTTAGATGTAGTAGAAGAAATAAGAAAATATTTTAAAGATAAAGTATTTGATACTATTATACCAAGACTTGTAAGACTTGTAGAGGCTCCAAGTCATGGTAAACCAATAAATGAATATGATCCAACTAGTAGAGCTTCAGAAGCTTATGCTAATTTGGCAAAAGAGGTGATTGATAGAAATGGAGAATAGAAAAAAAGCATTAGGTAAAGGCTTAGAACAATTATTTGCAAATAACGTAATTAATTTTGACAATGTTGAAAATAAGATTGTTGAAAATGCGAAAGATAGCGACATTAAAGAACTATCTTTAGAAGAAATAAGAAGTAACCCATATCAACCAAGAAAAGAATTTGATGAGGAAGCATTAAATGAATTAGCAGCATCTATAAAAGAATATGGTGTTTTTCAGCCTGTTATTGTTAAAAAAAGTATAAAAGGATATGAACTTATAGCAGGTGAAAGAAGATGCAAGGCATCAAAAATTGCAGGTAAAAAAACTGTTCCTGCAATTATAAAAGATTTTACTGATCAAGAAATGATGGAAATTGCATTACTTGAAAATGTTCAAAGAGAAGATTTAAATCCAATTGAAGTAGCTAATTCTGTAAAAGGTATTATTGATTTAAGAGGATTTACTCAAGAAGAGTTTGCAACTAAATTTGGTAAAAGCAGAAGTTATGTTACCAATTTATTAGGTTTATTAAGATTACCTGAGTATGTAAAAAAAATGGTGCAAACTAAATCAATATCTATGAGTCATGCTAAAATATTAAGTAAATTGGATGATGAAAAAAAGATAATAGATTTAGCTGAAAAAATAATAAAAGAGAGTTTAAGCGTTCATGATTTAGAAAAATTATTAAATGCTAAAGAAAAAACTGATATTCCTACAATGAAATTTAGTGGATATAATTTGTATGAACGTATTGTTAGTGATCACTTTGATGAAAAAGTTAAAATATCAAAAAATAAAATAGAAATAAAATTTGATGATGAAAAGGATCTTCTTAGACTTCTTAATATGATGAATGTGAAAGTAGATGAAGATTAATGAATTTAAAATTTAATTTAAATGACCAAGTTATTATGAAAAAAGCACATGCATGCGGAAATAATTTGTGGACAATTACTAGAGTAGGCGTTGATATTAAAATTAAATGTAATAATTGTGGAAGAGAAATTATGCTAGATAGACTTGACTTTGTAAAAAAATTAAAGAAGGTGTTGTCACATGAAGAAAAATAGATTTAAAGAATTTATAGGTATTCATCCTGTTGTAAGTTATATAGGATTATGTGGAATAATAATAGTTTTAAGCTTTATTTTTTCATTAGTAAACGCTCAGTCAACTTATAATGTGTTTTCATTAACTAGCTTAGATTATAGTCCTGTTACTGAATCTATAGAATCAATGCTTAATTTAAGTGGTATTAAATATATATTTACCTCGTCGGTAACAAACTTTGCTAATTTTACTGTTTTAAGTCACTTAATAATTATGCTTATAGGTATAGGTATAATTGACAAAAGTGGATTTTTACAAACTTCAGTTACTTTACTAACTAAAAAAGTAAAAAAAACAACTGTTACCTTTACGATTATTTTACTATGTTTAATGGCTAGTATTATTGGTGATCTTGCGTACATAATATTTGTGCCCTTAACAGCATTATTCTTCTATTATGGTAAAAGAAATCCATTCATAGGTTTAATAGCTTCTTTTGGAGCGCTAACGTGTGGTAGTGGATTATCATTTATATTTACATCAATAGATTCTAATCTTAGAAACACTACTTTATTAAATGCTAGTGTAATAGATCCTAGCTATTCATTTACAACAACAGCGCTACTAATAGTAAATATTATTGTTATAGCAATAACAGCAGTTATACTAACAAAAGTTACCGAAGACTATGTTGCAAAGAAAATGCCTAAGTATGAATTTGAAGAATCTGCTCTTGAAGAAGATATAGTAACAAAAAGAGAACTTAGAGGTATGATTTATGCAATTGTAATAGGTATTATTTATCTTTTAATAATTGTATATAACATAATTCCAGGATTGCCTTTTTCGGGTAATTTACTTGATTATTCTCAGTCATTATATATTGATAAATTATTTAGTTATGAATCTTTCTTCACATCAGGATTTGTATTTATTGTAGCAATTTTATTTATATTATTAGGTTTATTTTATGGAATAGGTTCTAAATCTATAAAAAATAATAAAGATTTTGTAGAAGGGCTAGGACACTCACTTGATGGAATAGGTAAAACATTAATACTTATTTTTGTTGCTTCAGCACTTATTAATATATTTAAACAAACAAACATAGGAAACACTGTTGTTGTATATTTGTCTAATATTATAGGTAGCTCAGGATTTACTGGATTACCTCTAGTTATACTTTTATTTGTTATAACTATTATAGCAACAATATTTGTTCCATCATCAATAGTTAAATGGCCAATACTTGCATCTACTGCAGTGCCAGCATTTATAAACTCAGGTATATCTCCTGAATTTGCTCAACTAGTATTTAGATTTGGTGAAAGCGTATCTATGGGATTAACACCTTTATTATCTTATTTTATAGTTTACCTTGCATTTGTTGAAAAATACGATCAGTCTGGTAAATCTATAAGTATATTTAAGGCTATTAAATTCCAATTACCTTATTCACTAGCTATGTTTATTATTTTATTAATTGTAATTATATTTTTCTATATTACAAATATACCTTTAGGTATAGGTGGAGCAGTTGCCTTGTAAAAGCGTTTATACGCTTTTTATTTTGACTAAAACTATATATTTTAGTATAATATATCTTGTTAGAAAGAAGGAATTTAAATGGGATTACAAGCAGGAATAGTAGGGTTACCTAATGTAGGAAAATCAACATTATTTAATGCAATTACTAAAAAAAATATTTTAGCAGCAAATTATCCATTTGCAACAATAGAACCTAATGTAGGTGTGGTACTTGTTCCTGATACAAGACTTGATTATTTAAAAAAAATGTATAATCCAAAGTCTTATGTACCTACTGCTTTTGAATTTATTGATATTGCAGGTTTAGTAGAAGGTGCTGCATCAGGAGAAGGACTAGGTAATAAATTTTTATCACATATAAGATCTGTAGATGCTATAGTAGAAGTAGTTAGGTGCTTTGATGATGAAAACATTACTCATGTAGCGGGAGATACTGATCCAATTAGGGATATAGAAATAATTAATGCTGAATTAATATTATCTGACTTAGAAATAGTAGATACTAGAATTTCTAAGATAGAAAAAAAAGCCACAGCAACAAAAGATAAAGATGCTTTAGAAGAAGTTAGAATATTAAAAATATGTAAAGATTCTCTTGAAAAAAATATAACTTTAAGATCAATAGATTTATCTGATAAAGAAAAAGAAATTATTAAAAATTTTAATTTTATAACAATAAAACCTATTATATATGCCGCTAATGTTAATGAGGATGATATAGTATTAAATGGTAATAAGTATACAAAAGTAGTTGAGGAATATGCAGCAAAAGAAAATTCTGGAGTAATTATAATGTGTGCTAAATTAGAAGAGGATTTAGCTCCACTAGAAAAAGAAGAAAAAATAGAATTTTTAGAATCTCTTGGAGTTACTACATCTGGTTTAGATAGACTAATATTTGCTACATATGATTTATTAGGGCTAGCAACATTTTTTACATCTGGAGTAGATGAAGTTAGAGCGTGGACATTCAAAAAGGGTCAAAAAGCACCAGAATGTGCTGGAACTATACACTCTGATATTGAAAGAGGATTTATTAGAGCAGAAGTAACTAGTTTTGATGATTTAGAAAAATATGGTAGTGAAACTAAAGTTAAAGAAGCTGGAAAACTACGTATTGAAGGAAAAGAATATTTAATGCAAGATGGAGATATTTGTTACTTTAGATTTAACGTGTAATAAACACGTTTTTTTATTGTATAAAAGTATATATTTTGATATTATTATATTATAGGATGGTATTTATGAATATAGATATTAATAAAATAAAAAAAGAAAAATTAAAGTTAATAATTTTAATAATTTCGCTAGTAGTAATTATTACAAGTGCTACATATGCATTTTTTGTTTCATCTGTATCTAGTCCAGCCATAACAGATGCATCGCTAGAATCTGAAAGATCTCA
>CAYJFC010000023.1:0-17680 GCA_964369625.1 uncultured Muribaculaceae bacterium | reverse complement strand
ATAGAAACTAAAAATGATATTTTTAGTTTTTATTTTTGTGTAAATATATTAAAAAATATGTTATTATTTATATAATAGGAGAAATTAATATGAATGAAGAAAATAATGTAGAAAATATTGTTGTTGAAAATAATAATCAAATGAATATAAATAATGAAGTGCCTAATAATATAAATAAAGAAAAAAAATCTATTATTGATAACAAAACTTTTAAATTAATTATTACTATAGTTATTGGATTGTTAGTAATATACGCTACTGGGTATACAGTTTATTATGTATTTATAGTTCCTGATGAAGAAAAAGAAGCACAAATAAAAGAAGAAAATAGTACATCAATGTTAATGGAAGAAGCTACTAAATACTTAGAATATGTTCCGTATTATTTTGATGAAGATAGTGCTTATGATTATAATAAAGCGATATATGATAATATTAGTTCACCTGCGCTTATGAAAACTTTATTAAATATAGCTATTCTTAATGAAGATGTACTATATACTGGTGAATTTGATTTTAATGCATTTAAAACCGAAAACTGCACCCAAACAGATAAAACATGCTTTGTAGCAGAGTATGAAACGATAAATAATCTACTTAAAAATCATTATGGTATAAATTTAATTATTTCCCAAAAAGATTATATTATAAGCGAAGAAGAAAAATGTGAATATAATGATGGTTTATTTTATTGTGTAGTGGAAAATAGTGATGCTTATAGTGGTAAAATATCTGTTATAGAATCAGTTAGAGAAAGTACAACTAATTTATATATATATGAAAGAGCATTATTTGTTCAAGATTTAATGCTTGATACAAGTTCTCCTACTAACAATACATACTATATAGGTAAAGTCATGGTTCTTCCTACTTCTAATACTTATTTTGAAGAAAATATTTCTATTGTAGCTCCTGATGGAGATTATGCAAATACAGTAGTTGAAAAATATGCAAGTAAAGCTAAACTTTATAAGCATACTTTTAATATAAATGAAGATAGTTATACATGGATATCTACTGAAATTGTTCAAGATATTACTCAGTAAGACTTTTTTAAAAAGTCTTTTTCGATTGAAAGATTAAAGTTTATATAGTATAATTGGGATAGGTGAAAAAAGTGAAAAAAATTAAAGAATTATGGCAAAATAACAAAATTATGATAGTTTTAATGGTAATATTAATTGCATGTTTTATAGCAATATGTGTTGTTGCAGCAACATACTTTTTTGGAGGTAGTTCATCTCCTTATGGAGATAGATTATCTGATATAGATCAGCATGTTATAACTGAAGATATGGAAAATACGTATAAAGACTATTTTAAGGATTTAGAAAATGTAGAAGAAGTTGCGTTTAATGATCAAGGTAAAATAATATATATACATATAACTTATACTAGCGGAACGTCTTTGCAAGATGGACAAAATTTAGCAACTAGCTCTTTAGAAGTTTTAGATACAAAATTAACAGATTATTATGATGTTAATTTTGTAATAAGCGCTCCTTCTAGTGAAGGAAGCGAAGGATTTACTATGATTGGTGCTAAGAATGTTGTTTCAAGTGTTATATCTTGGAGTAATAATACACCAGTTGTAGAAGAAGGTGAGTAAGATGAAAAATTTTATTAAAAGACATAAAAAAATATTTATTATATCTTTAATAGTTATTGTATTAGCAGTAACGTCAATAATATTTTATAATATATTAACAGATGAAAATGCTTTAACAGTTGAAGAAAGAACTTGGATTGATGATAATACAAATTCAGTACTAAATATTAATGTAGTAAACAATGTGAATATATTTGGTAGTGAAGGAGAAGGAATATATTATGACTTCTTAGAAGATTTTGCTAATACATATAATTTACAAATAAATCCTATAACATATAATTATGAAAATAGTGTATCAGGACTTACTTTAGGAGTCAAAAATAGTATAACTAATAATGATTTAGTCGTATATAAAGATCACTATGTTTTAGTTGGTAAAACAGATGAAATAGTAACAGATTATAGCGATTTAGAAAATAAGAATATAGGAATATTAAAATCTAATGAAGAACTTATAAATGAATATATAACTGGTGCAACATTTACTACTTATGATACAGATGATAATTTATTAACTGCATTTAGTGAAGAAATAGAATATATAATAGTTCCACTTAATATATATATGGATCAAATATTATTTAATAATTATAATGTATTATATCATTTTTCGGATATTAATTATTATTTTACAATAAGTGGTGATAACAGTGTTTTAAATAGTATTTTAACTAAATATTATAATGGTACATGGATAGAAAATTTTTATACATCATATAAAGAAAATGAATTTACTACTTATGTAACTGCACTTAATATAACAGAAACTGATATTCATAAATTAAGAAGTGTAATATATGAATATGGATTACTATCATCATCACCTTATGAAGTTATTGAAGCAGGAGAATTTGGTGGTATATCTGCAGTAGTTTTAAAAGAATTTAGTGATTTTGCGGGTATAGAATTTAATTTTAAAAAATATAATAATTACAAAAATTTTGTAAGTGCTATTGATAAAAAAGAATTAGATATGTATTTTAATAAATATAACTTTACTAGTGAATATAAAAACACAACTGATGGTTTACCTCTTTCATTTAGTGTTATAGCTAATATCGAGGATAATACAGTTATTGATTCAGTTAGTGCACTTAGTGGCAAAACAGTTTATGTAGAAGCTAACAGTAAACTATATGATTATGTTAATACAATAAATGGTGTAACTGTAAAAACATATGAAGGAAATGAGTTATTTAAATTAAATAACGATAATGAAATAATAATTATAGATAAAAAAACATATGAAACTTATAGTGCCGATAAACTGGATAATTATACTATAAGATATACATATGAAACTGATATAAATTATAATTATGCTATAAAAGACACTGAGCAAACATTATATTTATTATTTAATAAATATATAGATTTATTAAATGATAAACAAGTTGTAAATGAAGGTTTTAATAATCATACAGAAACAGTTAAAGCAGGGAATTTAATAGGCTTAATCGCAAGATACATAATAATTTTAGTTATCATTGGATTAATAGCTTTATATATTGTAATTAAGAAAACTAAAAAAATAAAAATTGCTAAAAAAATTAAAAAAGATGATAAGATGAAGTTTATTGATCAATTAACATCACTTAAAAATAGAAATTATTTAAATGAATGTATACAAAATTGGGATAATAATACAATTTATCCACAAGCAATAATTATAGTTAATTTAAATGGAGTACAAAAAATTAATGACGTTCATGGTTATAATGAAGGTGATAGACAAATCAAATCATTTGCTAATGCTTTAATTAAAACTCAACTTGATAATAGTGAAGTAATGAGAACTGATGGAAATGAATTTGTAATATATTTAATATCATACAATCAAAAACAAATTACAAATTATATTCACAAATTAAATAAAGAAGTACAAAAATTACCATATGAAAATGGTGCTAAATTTGGTTATAGTATGATAATGGATAATTTAAAAACTATTGAAGACTGTTTAAACGAAGCATCTAATGATATGAAGGTAAAAAAAGAAAATGAAAAGAATAAATAAGAGGTTAAAAAATTTTGTTGCGAACTTTAAAGAAGTAATAACTAAACCAGAAATGAGCATTTTGCCTGGACAACTTGCTTATTTCTTTGTTCTTGCTATAGTTCCAACAATTACACTAGTGTCGATGGGAGCAGCATTTTTAAATTTATCAACTGATGTTATTTATGAATTTTTAGCAACAGCTTTTTCTTTTGAGATAGCTGATATGATTTTAAATTCGGGGATGAATTTTGGAACAAGTGGAATAAGCGCTACTATAGTAATGGTACTTGCATACTATATTGCATCAAATGGAGCTTCGTCAATTATTGTTACATCTAATACAATATATGGAATTAAAAATGATAGTTATTTGCAAAGAAAATTAAAATCATTTATTATGATATTTATACTTATATTTTTATTTATATTTATGCTTGTTATTCCAATGTTTGGAGACAATATAATAAATGTATTTAATTCTACTAATTTTGATCAAAATATAGTTAATAATATAGTTTTATTCATAAAATTATTACAAGGTCCAATTCTTTGGTTAATTATATTTTTGTTTGTAAAACTTATATATACGATGGCACCTGATAAAAAAATAAAAAGTTCATCAGTAAATTATGGAGCTATATTTACAACAACTTTTTGGATGATAATAACTTGGGGATATTCAATATACATTAACAATTTTGCTGCATATGATGTATTATATGGTAATCTTGCTAATTTAATTATTTTAATGTTATGGTTTTATTTCCTTGCTTTTGTATTTACTATAGGACTTGCTCTTAATTACCATAAAGAGGAAGATGAAAATACCAAGCAGTTAGAATTAAATAAAGAAAAAGAGTAATACTATATATGTACAACGGATATTACTTAGTACACAAATTTTGTGATAAAAAATACTATTATATAGAATATTTATTGCGAAGTAATATTCCTAAAAGAAGTAGGTGCCTACTTCTTTTGTTATGCTATGTATGTTATAATAATAAAGAAAAATGAAATATGAAAGAAGGTACTATATATGTGTGGTATAACTGGTTTTGTTAATAATAAAGAAAATAAAGAAATAGAAATAAAAAAAATGATGGATGCAATAGTTCATCGTGGACCTGATGGTGAAGGTGTATTTACAGATGATTTTGCTTCTTTAGGTCACAGAAGATTATCTATTATCGATTTAAGTTTGGGAAATCAACCTATGTTTAATGAGGATGAAACTGTAGTAACTGTATTTAACGGTGAAATATATAACTATATTACTTTAAAAGAAGAATTAATATCTTTAGGTCACACATTTAAAACAAATAGTGATACAGAGGTTTTGGTTCATGGTTATGAACAGTGGAAAGAAAAATTGCCAGAAAAATTAAGAGGAATGTTTGCTTTTGCTATCTATGATAAGTTTGAAAAAACATTATTTTTAGCAAGAGATAATTTTGGTATTAAACCTTTATATTACACATATATGAATGATACATTCATGTTTGCATCAGAAATAAAATCAATGCTTAAGCATAGTGATTTTATTAAAAAATTTAATGAAGAAATATTAAAAGTATATTTGGAATTTAGTTTTGTACCTACGAATGAAACTTTTTTCAAAAATGTATTTAGATTAGATGCAGGACATTATTTAATTTATAAAGATGGTAAAATAGATATTACTAAATATTTCAAACTAGATTTCACAGAAAAAAAAGAAGAATATGAAACTGTGGTTGATAACATTGAAAATGTAATGAAAGATTCAGTAAATGCCCATTTATTAGCAGATGTAGAAGTTGGTTCTTTTTTATCTAGTGGAATAGATTCTTCTTATATAGTTTCACTTGCAAAGCCTAATAAAACATTTACTGTAGGATATGATATAGGTAAATACAATGAAATTGACTTGGCCGAAGATTTAGCCAATAAATTAAATATAACTAATAAAAGTAAAAAAATAACTAAAGAAGAATATATGAATATTATCCCTAAAATTATGTATCACTTAGATGAACCAACAAGTGATCCTGCTACTGTGGCTCTTTACTTTGTTGCTAATCTAGCTAAAGAAGATTTAAAAGTTGTCTTATCTGGAGAAGGTGCTGATGAATTTTTTGGAGGATATAATATATATAGAAAAGATGTAGATATGTCGTTTTATAACAAAATACCATTTTTTATAAGAAATTTGATAGCCAAATTTTGTAAATTATTACCTGAAATAAAAGGGATTAATTTTTTAATTAGAAGAGGGGAAAAACTTGAAGATAGTTATATTGGAGTAAATAGAAATTTTTCAGGTAAAATGGCTAATAGTATTTTAAATAATAAATATAATTTAGATTCTAAAAAAGTAACTAAAAATGTATATGATGAGTACAAAGGTGAAAGTGATATAGTAAAAATGCAAGCTATAGATATTAATTTTTGGCTCATGAAAGATATATTATTAAAAGCTGATAGAATGACTATGGCAGCATCAATAGAAGGAAGGGTCCCTTTTATTGATAGTGAAGTGTTTAAAATTGCTTCTAAAATGCCTCTTGAGTATAAAGTAACAAAAGAAAATACTAAAGTAGCACTTAGAGATGCTGCCAAAAGAAGTATACCTAATGAATCGTATAAAAAGAAAAAATTAGGATTTCCAGTACCGATTAGAGAATGGATGAAAGAAGAAGATGTATATAGTGAAATATTAAAAACATTTGAAAGTGATATTTCAAATAAATATTTTAAAAATAAAAAAATTATTAAAATGTTGGATGAACATTTTAATAATAAAAAAGATAATTATCGTAAGATATGGACAATTTATTGTTTTTTAAAATGGTATGAAGTCTTTTTTGAAGAGGTAAAATAACATGGTAATTACTAATATAATTAGTATAATTTTTATGATTTTATGTGGTGTATTAATTGTTAGGGCAATCAATTTATCAGCTAAGAAAGCCAAAATAATTCACGAAAATAGATTGTTAGAAGATGAATATAAATATGCCAATAATATTGATTTATTAAATGAAAAAAAAGCCAAAAGAATAAAAAATTATGAAGCAACTGTTAAAATTAGAAAAATAATGAGTTATTTATCAGTAATTTTTTTGTTAGGTATAGTAATATATATAGTAGTTTTTAATCCGAAAAATGAAGATATTGAGTTACCTCCTAGAATAGAACATCAGCAAGAGATAAGGGATATAACTACTGATACTACTACCATAGATTCTATGAATTTTTCAAAACAAACAAAAGACGGAGTAACTATTAAAATAAAGTCTTTTGAAACATTTGATAAATTCTGTAAAGATGGTAATTGTCATTTGGACGAGACATTTCCTTTAAATGATAAATTTTTAGTTGTATATTTGGAAGTTATAAACAATTCTGCCTACGCTATTAATGGAAATATAAATTTAATAAAAGAAGATAGTAATAGTAGTGCTTTTTCTTATTTAGAAGGTATTACTAAAAATGATTTAAGCACTTCTAAAATACAAGGAACTTATGAATATGTTTTAACATATGATATATCAAATGATGCTCCAGGCTATGCGTTAAAATGTTTAATAAATTATGATAATTTATTTGAAAATGAATTCAATTTATATATTGATTTATAACAAATAAAATAAAAAAGGATACAATATTAATTAGTTGTATCCTTTTCTTTTTCTTCTAAAATTTCTTCATTTTCATCAGTAATGATTTTTTTAATATCTATAGTATATCCAATGGGCTCTAAAATTTTAATAAGTGTATTAAGTTGTGGTGAAACGATACCAGACTCTATTCTTGCAATAGTTTCACGAATAATATTACATTTTTTTGCTAATTTTTCTTGAGTATATCCTTCTTGTTTTCTAGTTTTTTTTAAACATTGTCTAAATTCTGCTTCTAAAATATAATTTATATCCTCTGTATTTACTGCTTTTTTCATTAAAATTGCCCTCCGTGGCTATATTGTAGCATAAAAGACACTTTATAACAACCACAAATTTTGCTATAATTAAATAAAGATTGGAAAATAGGTGAAAACTATGGAATATGTAATAATAGGATTGTTAATAGTTTTAATAATATTAGTAATAGTGTCTTTATTAAAAAAAACAAATAACAATGATTTAATAGAAAGACTAGGGAATTTTGAAGGAAGAATAAATAAAGAAATAGGAGAATTTAAATTTGATTTCTCAAAGGTATTATCAAATGACTTTGAAAAGTTAAATGAAAAGTTAGAAAAAAAATTAACTATTATCAATGACCGAGTAAATGAAAGATTAGATCAAAATTTTGAAAAAAGTAATAAAACATTTGCAAATGTTTTAGAAAGACTTGCAAAAATAGATGAAGCTCAAAAGAAAATAGATAGTTTATCTAGTGACATAGTATCGCTTCAAAGTGTTTTAACTGATAAGAAAACAAGAGGTACTTTTGGTGAAGTAAATTTAGAATATATTTTAAATAATGCATTTGGTGGAAATAAAAGTGGAATATACGAAACACAGCACAAATTTTCAAATGGTTATATAGTAGATGCTCTTTTATATGCACCAGCACCACTTGGTACTATATCTATTGATAGTAAATTTCCACTTGAAAGTTATCAAAAAATGACAGATAAAAATCGTAGTAAAGAAGAAAGAGCTGCCGCAGAAAAATTATTTGTTAGCGATGTGAAAAAACATATAACAGTTATAGCAGAAAAATATATTATTCCAGGTGAAACTAGTGATGAAGCAATTATGTTTTTGCCAGCAGAAGCAATATTTGCTGAAATTAATGCATATCATCCTGAAATATTACAATATGCATATTCTAAAAAAGTTTGGATAACAGGACCTACAACACTTATAAGTACACTATCAATTGTTAGTATGGTTATTAAAAATATGGAAAGAGACAAGTATGCTAAAGTTATACATGAAGAGTTAAGTAAGCTAGGCGTAGAATTTGGTAGATACAAAGACAGATGGGATAAACTAGCTAAAAGTGTTAAAAGTGTCAATTCTAGTATTGATGATTTACATATAACTAGTGAAAAAATAACTAAACGTTTTGATTCAATAAATAAAGTAGATTTAAAGACTTTAAGTGCTGAAGAAACAATATTAATAGAGGAGAGTTTATAATGACAATATATTTAATAAGTAATAATTTACTATCTAATAATGTAGCGTTTGATTTAGATTTTGACATTGAAAGAAAAAAAGAAGTAAGACCTCTTTCAAGCGCAGGTGTTAAAGCTTCAGTTAAAATAAATATAGGTAAGATAGAGAAAATATACTCATCAACTTATGTATCAAGTATTGAAACTGCTAAATATCTAGCAGAAAAAAAAGATTTAAACGTTTTCATAACTGAAGAGCTTAATGATTGTTTAGTAGGAAATTTAAAAAATCAAAGTATTAAAATGTTATCTTTTTTTCAGGAACATGATTTTGATTTTAAGCAGCCAGGCGGTGAAAGTTTAAATGAATGTCAAAAAAGAATTAATAAAGTAATAGAAAAAATTAGATTTTCAGAAGATGATGCAGCAATATTTTTACCAAGAAGAGCACTACTAAGTTACTTGATAAAATATACAGCTCATGGATTTAATTTAGATGATAGATTAGTTTTGTTAAATAATGATGAAGTTATTATGGAAAATACAGAAGATGATATTGAAATATTTAAATTAGTATTTGATGGCGAAGATGTAGAAATATTTAAAATATAAATATAAAGTAAAGTACTTTAATTATCTGAATTAAAGTACTTTTTATATGCTATGAATTATCAAAATAAAACCTTGTCAAAAGCAGTGTAAATGTGTTACAATATGTTCGGCAGTGAATGCACATGAATAAACATTAATATGGATTAATTATTTCGAGTGCCTGAAGAAGGTGAAATATTAAGTTGAAGTATTAAGACGTTAAAACGAAGGAGGATGAAATTTATGGCCGTAGTTTCTATGAGTAATTTATTAGAAGCTGGTGTACACTTTGGACACCAAACTAAAAGATGGAATCCGAAAATGAAAGAGTACATTTTTGGAACTAGAGAAGATATTTATATTATCGATTTAGAAAAAACAAATACTCTATTAGAGGAAGCTTATAATGAGCTTAAAGTTATTGCTAGTAATGGTGGGAAAGTTTTATTTGCAGGTACAAAAAAACAAGCTCAAGAAGTTACTGTAGCAGAAGCTATTAGAAGTAATAGTTATTATGTTACTGAAAGATGGTTAGGGGGAACTTTAACAAATTTCAGAACAATCAGAAGAAGAGTTAAAAGACTTGAAGAAATTGAAAAAATGGAAGCTGATGGAGTTTTTGAAGCTTTACCAAAAAAAGAAGTAATTGGACTTAAAAAAGAATATGACAAATTAAATAAAGTATTATGTGGTATTAGAAATATGTACAAAATACCTCAAGCTTTAGTTGTTGTAGATCCTAAAAAAGAATACAATGCTATAATGGAAGCTAAAAAATTAAAAATTCCAGTATTTGGTTTAATTGATACTAATTCAGATCCTGATTTATTAGACTTTGTTATTCCTGGTAATGACGATGCTGTTAAATCTATTAAAGTAATTTTTGGTGTTTTAAATAACGCTATATGTGAAGCAACTAATTTGGAAATGGTTGATTACTTAAATGAAGAAGATAAAGCAGCTAAGGCAGTTGTTAAAGAAACTGTAAAAGAAGTTGAAACTAAAGAAGTTAAAGAAGATTTATCTTCTAAATCATTAACAGAATTAAAAGCGTTAGCTAAAGATGCTGGTGTTAAAGGTTATTCTGCAATGAAAAAAGAAGAATTATTAACTGAACTTAATAAATAATAAAATAAAGGAGATAATATAAATGAATATAACTGCTAGTATGGTTAAAAAATTACGTGAAATAAGTGGAGCAGGAATGCTTGATTGTAAAGTAGCTTTAACTGAAACGAATGGTAATATGGATGATGCAATGAATTTTTTAAGAGAAAAAGGAATTGCAAAGTCAGAAAAAAAAGCTTCAAGAATAGCAGCAGAAGGTCTTGCTAATGTATTTATAAATGGTAATAAAGCTATTATTATTGAAATAAATAGTGAAACAGATTTTGTTGCTAAAAATGAAGAATTTATATCAATGATAAATATTGCTGGAAATGCGATATTAAATGCTAATGTTAAAACTGTAGAAGAAGCATTAGAAGTATCATGTGATGAAGAAGGAACAGTTGGTAACTTAATTATTAGTAAAACTGCTAAAATTGGAGAAAAACTTTCATTAAGAAGATTTGAAATTTTAGAAAAAGAAGATAATGAAGTTTTTGGTTCTTACATTCATATGGGTGGTAAAATAGCTGTTTTAATTAAGGCGACTGGAAATAATGAAGAAATAGCTAAAGATGTTGCAATGCAAGCTGCAGCTATGAAACCATTATATGCTTTTGCAGAAGATGTACCAGCTGAGGTATTAGAGCAAGAAAAAGAAATTTTAAAAGCACAAGCTATCGAAGAAGGAAAACCTGCTGATATAGCTGAAAAAATGGTGGCTGGTAGAATTAAAAAATACTATAAAGAAAATTGTTTAGCAGATCAAGTATTTGTTAAAGATGATTCAGTAGATATTAAAACTTTCTTAAGTAATAATGATTCTAAACTTTTATGTATGATTCGCTATGAAGTTGGTGAAGGTATGGAGAAAAAAGAAGAAAATTTTGCTGAAGAAGTAATGAAACAAATTGGGTAACATTTAGTTACTCTTTTTTATTGCATACAAAAAAATTATGATATAATATGTTTTTAAATTGGGGGAAATTATGGAAAGTAATGTTTTAGAAAAAAATGAAGATACGATATCAACATATGATTTTTATAACTCAGATAAATACACACATAAAACTAAAGAAGAATTAGTAGAAATTTTTAGTAAAATTAGATCTGGATCAAAAGAAGTACGTGAAGAATTTATATTATCTAATATGAGATTAATAGGTCACGTTATAGAAAAAATGCCTTATATAAGTATTCCAAAAGATGATTTAATTCAAACAGGCATTATTGGATTAATTAAAAGTATTGATATATTTGATATATCAAGAGATATAAATTTTTCAACTCTAGCAGTTAAATGTATATTTTATGAATTATCGAAATATATTGGTGAAAATAGTGGAGTTTTGAGAAAATCACAAAAATTCATTGAAAATTGTCGAAAAATAAAGAAATTGATAAAAGAAAATAATTATCAAATTACGGATGAAGAGATTATAGAAAAATTACAAATTACTAAGAATACTTTAAATTATTACAAATTATCAGAAAAAATACCGTTTTCGTTTGATGAATATAAAAATGATGAAAGTGACAATCCGTCATCTTTATATGAAGAATATATTCCAGTATCTAAATCTGTAGAAATATTAGTAGAAGAAAAAATTCAAAAAGAAAATATTTTAATATCCTTAGACTATTTAGGTCTTAGCAAAAGAGATCAAAATATTATTTTAGTTAAATTTGGATTTGACGATGATTATTTTAAAAGTGATCAAGAAGTAGCTAATTATTTTGGTGGTGAAATAAGTAGAGAAAGAGTAAGACAAATTGTATCAAGAAACATTGCTAAATTATTTTTAGTTTTAAATGAAAGTGGTTATATAAGAAGTGAAAAACAACAACTAGTTAAATATAAATGTCAAAATAGAAATAAAAGTATATATTAAATTTTTATTGGCAATTAATTGACAATGTGTTATAATAAAACCAGTTTTACCAAAGGGGCCGTTAATTTGGGACAATATTTTACAAACGATGAAAATTTAAAGAGTGAACTGAAAAAAATGACATATAATTATAAATTATATGATTTTTGTTTTTGGACAGATAATGGAGTTTTTTCAAAAGATAAAATCGATTATGGTAGTAAACTATTATTAGATGTATTTTTTGAAAATACTTTAGGTGAAATAAATAGCATTTTAGATGTTGGCTGTGGTTACGGGTTTATGGGAATTACAATATCAAAAATATTAGATAAAAAAGTAGATATGATTGATATAAATAAACGCGCTATGCATTTAGCAGAAAAAAATGTTTTAGAAAACAAAGTAAATGCACAAATTTTTGAAAGTGATGCTTATGAAAATGTAACTGATAAATATGATGTAATTATTACTAATCCACCCATAAGAGCAGGAAAAGAAGTTTTGAAAAAAGTACTTGTTGGAGCAACAAAGCATTTAAATGATTCTGGATATTTATGGTTTGTTATGAGAAAAGATCATGGGGCCAAAAGTTTTGAAAAAATACTTGAAAATCATTATGAAATTGACATTGTGGAAAAAAGTAAAGGATTTTACATATTTAAAGCAAAAAAACGTTGACAATAGGAGGTTAACTTGGTAGAATTATATATTGGTAACTCATCTTTATTTGTAGGTGAGTTTATAGTCTTAAAGCAAAGGTTTGGGGTGATATCGTGGCATATAAATTAAAAAAATTCGGAGACTATCGCGAGAGAAGAAGTTTCGCAAAAACAAAGAGCACCTTGGAATTACAAGATCTTTTGGAAATCCAAAAGAAATCTTATCAAGATTTCCTTGAGAACGGTATTAAGGAGGTTTTTGAAGATCTATTTCCAGTAGAAAGTTTTACAGGAAATATTTCACTTGAGTTCGGAGAATATTATTTCGATGAACCAAGATACTCTATTAAAGAGGCAAAAGAGAGAATGGTAAATTACGCATCTCCACTTAAAGTAGACGCACGTCTTTTTATTCACGAAACTGGTGAAGTAAAAGAACAATCTATTTTCTTAGGAGATATGCCGTTAATGACAGATGCAGGAACATTTATTATTAATGGAGCAGAGAGAGTTATAGTATCTCAACTTGTAAGAAGTCCATCTATTTATTGTAAAAGAGAAATTGATAAAAACGGAAGAAGAGTAGTATCTGCTGAAGTAATACCTAATAAAGGTACTTGGTTAGAATATGAAACTGATGTTAGAAATGTAATTTACGTTAGAATAGATAGAACAAGAAAAGTTACAGTAACAACGTTTTTACGTGCGCTTGGTTTATCAAGTAACGAAGACATTATTAAATTATTTGGTGATAATGACTTTATTCAAGCTACTTTAGAAAAAGATTCAACTAATAATACTGAAGAAGCTTTAATTGAAATTTATGAGAAATTAAGACCAGGAGAACCTGCAACTTTAGATTCTGCTAAAAATCAATTAATTACTAGATTCTTTGATAGATTTAGATATGATTTAGCTAAAGTAGGACGTTATAAATTTAATAAAAAATTAAATGTTGTTGATCGTTTAATTAATCAAGTATTAGCTGAAGATATTAAAATTGATAAAAAAGTTGTTTATAAAAAAGGTGAAAAAATCACTAAACTTATGGCAAATGATATCAGAAAAATATTTTCTGAAGGTTACAACATCAGTGAAACTTTAATAAATGAAGAATTAGATGATATTAACAATATTCAAACTATTAAAATTGTTAATCCTGAAAATGATGAAAAAGTATTTACTATAGTTGGTGTTGATCAAAACATTGATATTAGAAGATTAACTATACCTGATATTTATTCTTCATTATCATACTATATAGGTCTACATTTTAATGTAGGAGATGTAGATGAAATAGATCATTTAGGAAATAGACGAGTTAGACAAGTTGGAGAACTTATAGGTGGACAATTTAGAGTTGGTATGGCTCGTATGGAAAGAGTAATTCGTGAAAGAATGACTACTCAAGAAATAGAAAATGCTACTCCTAAAACACTTATAAATATTCGTCCAGTAACAGCTGCATTAAAAGAATTTTTTGGTTCTTCACAGTTATCAAAATTCATGGATCAAATTAATCCAATAGCAGAACTTACTGACAAAAGACGTTTATCATCTCTAGGGCCAGGTGGTTTATCTCGTGAACGTGCAGGAATGGAAGTTCGTGACGTTAATCCATCACATTATGGACGTATTTGTCCGATAGAATCTCCAGAAGGACAAAATATCGGTCTTATTACATCACTTGCTGGATACGCTAAAATTAATGAATATGGATTTATTATGACTCCATTTAGTAAAGTTGTTGAAGGTAAAGTAACAAGTGAAATTGAATATTTAACTGCAGATGAAGAAGCAGATTATTATATTTCGCAAGCAACTATAAAATTAGACAAAGATGGTAATATCATTGATGACGAAGTTATTGCTCGTTTAAACGGTGATACTGTTCTTGTAAATAAAATGAATGTAAATCTTATAGATATTGCTCCTAGTCAAGTAGTATCTGTAACAGCAAGTTGTATACCTTTCTTAGAGTTCGATGATGCCAATCGTACACTAATGGGAGCAAACATGCAACGTCAAGCAGTTCCTTTACTTCAAACAGAAGCTCCTATTGTAGGAACAGGTGTTGAATATATTGCTGCAAGAGACTCTGGATCAACTATTGTTTGTAAAGCAGACGGTGTAGTTGAATATGCAGATTCGCTTAAAATAGTAGTAAAAGTAGCAAAAGGAAAAGATACATATCATTTAGCAAATTTTGAAAGAAGTAATGCAGAATCTTGTATTAATCATAGACCACTTGTTAAAGCAGGAGATGCTGTTAAAGCAAATCAAGTGTTAGCAGATGGGCCTTCAACTGAATGTGGTGAACTTGCACTTGGTAAAAATATGACAATTGCATTCATGACATATGAAGGATATAACTATGAAGATGCTATTATCTTAAATGAAAGATTAGTAAAAGATGATGTTTATACATCACTTCATATATCACATTACGATATTAAATGTCGTGATACAAAATTAGGACCTGAAGAAATTACTAGAGATATACCTAATGTAGGTGAAGAAGCTCGTAAAAATTTAACTAATGAAGGAATTGTTAGAATTGGTACAGAAGTACAAGAAGGCGATATATTAGTAGGTAAAGTAACACCTAAAGGTGTACAAGAACTTACTTCAGAAGAAAAATTATTACATGCTATCTTTGGTGAAAAAGCTCGTGAAGTTAGAGATACAAGTTTACGTGTTGAACACGGTGCAGCTGGTATCGTTCATGATGTTAAAATTTATACTAAGGAAAATAGTGATGAACTAGAACCTGGTGTAAGTAAAGTAATCAGAGTTTACATTGTTCAAAAAAGAAAAATCCAAGTAGGGGATAAAATGTCAGGAAGACATGGTAATAAAGGGGTTATTTCATTAGTTTTACCTTCTGAAGATATGCCTTATATGCCAGATGGTCGACCAGTTGATGTAATGCTTAATCCACTTGGGGTTCCATCTCGTATGAACATTGGACAAATTTTAGAAATCCATTTAGGTATGGCTGGTAAGAAAATGGGTGTGCATTATGCAACTCCAGTATTTGACTCAGCATCTTGGGATGATATAAAAGAAGAAATAAAAGAAGCAGGTATGGATGACGATGCTAAAACTGTTTTATACGATGGTAGAACAGGAGATAAATTCGATAATAAAGTATCTGTTGGTGTAATGTACATGGTTAAACTTCATCACATGGTTGATGATAAATTACATGCTCGTGCTACTGGACCTTACTCACTAGTTACTCAGCAACCTCTAGGAGGAAAAGCTCAGTTCGGTGGACAAAGATTCGGAGAAATGGAAGTTTGGGCACTATATGCATATGGTGCAGCACATGTTCTTCAAGAAATATTAACTATTAAGTCAGATGATATTGTAGGACGTGTTAAAGTTTATGAAGCTTTAGTAAAAGGAAAACTTGTAAATCAAGCAGGAGTTCCAGAAAGCTTTAGAGTACTTGTAAAAGAATTCCAAGCTCTAGGACTTGATGTTCAAGTAGTTAATAAAGAAGATGAAGTATGTGAATTCAAAGATATGGAAGAAGAAGAACCTGATACAGCATTTAAAATTGAAGAAATTGAATTAAAAGAAAATATAAAAGAAGAAGTTATTGAAGAACCAGAAGTTACTGAAGAAACTGAAGATGATTTTCATGAAGATTTAGATGATTTAGAATTTCCTGGAGATATAGAACTTGAAGAAGAAGGGGAGTAGGTGAGGCATATATGTTAGATGTTAATAATTTTAAAGGAATTAAAATTGGTATAGCTAGTCCTGATAAAATACGTAGTTGGTCATATGGTGAAGTTAAAAAACCTGAAACAATCAATTATCGTACACTTAAACCTGAAAGAGATGGATTATTTTGTGAAAAAATATTTGGTCCATCAAAAGACTTTGAATGTAGTTGCGGAAAATACAAAAGATTAAGATATAAAAATATCGTATGTGATCGTTGTGGTGTTGAAGTAACTAGATCAAATGTAAGAAGAGAAAGAATGGGGCACATTGAACTTGCTGCTCCTTGTTCTCACATTTGGTTCTTTAAAGGAGTTCCATCAAAAATGGGATTAGTACTAGATATGTCACCACGTGACTTAGAAGAAGTATTATACTTTGTTAGTCATGTAGTAATAGATCCAGGAAAAGCTCCTCTTGAGAAAAAACAAACATTATCTGACAAAGAGTATAGAGCATATTATGAAAAATATGGAAATACTTTTAAAGTTGGTATGGGTGCTGAAGCTATTAAAATTTTACTTAGTGAAGTAGATATAGCTAAAGAACTTGAAAACGTTAGAAAAGAACTCGAAACAGCTACTAGTCAAAAAAGAGTTAGACTTGTTAAACGTCTTGATTGTTTAGTTGCATTTGAAGAATCAAATAATAATCCAGATTGGATGGTACTTGATGTTATTCCAGTAATTCCTCCAGAACTTAGACCGATGATTCAATTAGATGGTGGAAGATTTGCTACAAGTGATTTAAATGACCTTTATAGAAGAATTATTAATAGAAATAATCGTCTTAAAAAGTTATTAGAACTTGGAGCTCCAGGAATTATTGTTCAAAATGAAAAAAGAATGCTTCAAGAAGCTGTTGATTCACTTTTTGATAACGGTAGAAGAGGTAGAAGTGTAACTTCTGCAAACTCTAGACCGCTTAAAAGCTTATCATCAATGCTTAAAGGTAAACAAGGTAGATTTAGACAAAACTTACTAGGTAAACGTG
>CAYJFC010000022.1:0-19877 GCA_964369625.1 uncultured Muribaculaceae bacterium | reverse complement strand
TAATAACATTTTTTCTACATAATAATCAAAAATTGGGAAAGATGTATTATTATGATGATAACAATATTTAGATGCAAATGAATAAAAGTATCTGTTTTTTTCTCCTATCCTAACACTGGCTATATCATTTACTAATTTATCATCATTATTTTTTAACCTTTCGTCTATTTTCAAATCATATATATTTTTAGCAACAGGATAAATAGAAAAAATATTAGTACTATAAAAGTCATTTAAACTACTGCATTTAATTAATATTTGATTTAAATCATTATTCATTTTATAATCTTCTTTAAATAATTTGTTCAAACTTGATTCTTGCCAAATATAATGCTCATCTAATTTTTCCCATTTTTTTAAATATTTAAGAACTTCTTTTTTTGAAGGTTTAGGTATTTTCATTTAATCTCTCCTATTAATTGCTCTAACAGGACAATTTATAAAGCAATCACCACATTCATCACATCTGTTTATATTTATAAAAAAAGTATTATTCACATTATCTATTGCATTAAATGAACATTTATTTTTACAAAGACCACATTTAATACAATTGCTTTGATTAATTATTAAACCTTTTTCTTTTATACTTTCCCCATTATACGAAAAATAAATTCTATCTAATTTATGATCTTTGTTAATTTTTTCAAAATCATAATCAAAAATTTCTCCTCTTGCTTTAGTAATACAAAATACTCTCATTGCTTTATATTTATTATTATCTTTTATACATAAATCAAAAATTGGATTATTTTTATTTATTATTTCTTCAATAGATATTTCTTCTACATGTCCAGTCATATTTATTGAGTAACCACTTTCAAATATTGGCATACCTTCTTTATCGTGATTTACTTTTCCTGAATTACTTAATCCACATATAGATACCGTTTTACTATTTACTAATTCTTTATAAAATCCTTTTGTAATCATTGTCATAAAATATATACCTTCATTATCAAATCCTCTTAAATGAGCAATTCTGGTAACTGGTTTATTGCCTTCATCTATTGTTGCAAATGTTAAGCAACCTATATTATTAAACTTATTATATATTTCCTCTATATTCATAATTTACCTCTTAAATAAATTATACCATAATAAAAAAAGTATGATTAATAAATATCTTCAATCATACTTTTAATTATTTTTACACTATTTTTTATGCCAATTTTAGATACATCAAGTACTAAATCATAGTTACTAACATCTTCAACTTTTTTGCCTGTGTAATATTCATAATATTTACTTCTATTCTCATTAATAGTGGATACTATTTTTAGAAGTTCTTTTTTAGATTTATTTTTATCTTTGCTATTTTTTTCAATTAACCTATCAAGTATAAACTTATCATCTGATGCATAAATATATATATTGAATGGTTTATTATCTTTTAAAACATAATCAGCACATGTTCCTACAAAAATACCATTACCCATTTTAGCTAAATCATTTATAACTTTTAAGTGTTTATCAAAAACATCAGAAACTAAACTTTTATTATAATTATTAAAGCTTGTAGCGAATTTAAAATCATAATTTTTAGTAAAATTAATATCGCTATATTTTTCTAAATATTCATCACTTATACCAGATTCATTTATAACATCATTTATTATATCTTCATCATAAAATGCTATATTAAGTTCTTCAGATAGCCTTTTAGCTATTTCTTTACCACCAGAACCAAAACTTCTATTAAGGGTTATTATCATATTATTTGTTTTAACTTTTGTTTCAGGAACTACTACTGATTTACCATACATATAAATATTTTCATATTTTTTAAATAAAATAAATGAAACAAAAATTGTTATAAATTCTGCTATTGGTATAGCAATCCAAACTCCAGTAACTCCTAAAAAATTAGGTAGTATTAAAAGTGCAGAACTTATTAGAACTATAGTTCTAAGAGCGGATATAAATGCTGATATTTTACCGTTAGAATATGCTGTAAACATACCAGAAGCATATATATTAATACCCATAAATAAAAATCCTATAGAAAATATTCTAAGACCAGATGATGCTAAATTATATGTTTCTGTTCCCGGTGAGGCAAATAATCCAGCTAAATTATTCGAAAAAATTATTCCTATTGAAGTACTAATAATAGCTATAATAATAATCATTTTAAGACTACACTTAAATATTTTATTTAAATTATTACTATCTTTTTTACCATAATTAAATCCAATAACTGGAGCTATACCTATTGAGTATCCTAAAAATATAGAACAAAGTAAAAATTGAATATATAGTATAGCTGTAACGGCAGATACTCCAGCATCTCCAACGAGTTTAAGCATAGAATAATTAAATAAGAATGTTGTTACAGCAGATGATAAATTAGTAACCATTTCACTTGAACCATTTGCACAGCTATCTAATATAATTTTTTTATCAAAAACTGGTTTAACTAAATGTAGTTCTTCATCTCTTTTTTTAAGTAAAGTAATTAATGAAACAAGTACAGGAATAAAATAACCAACTGCAGCTGAAATAGCAAGACCAGTAATTCCTAAGTTTAAATATCCTACTAAAAGTAAACTAAGTCCTACTTTAGTAATACCACTAAAAATCATTGTTTTAAAATATGTAAATGCTTTACCTGAAACAATCATTAAACTTTGAAAAATTGTTTGAAGTATTAAAATAGATGAAAAACAAGATAATACTCTAAGAAATGAATAAGCATAGTCATATGTTTCTTCACTTGTTCCTAAAAATTCCAAAATATTTGGTAAATTAAGTTGAACAATCAAAGTACATATTAAACCTAAAATAAAAGCAACAATTAAAACAGATGACATAGCCTCTTTAGCTTTTTCTGATTTTCCTTCTCCCATTAATTTACTACATATAGCACTTATTCCAGAACCAAACATTAACCCTATCGCAAGAAATAAAGATGTAACTGGAAACACTATGTTAATAGCAGCTAGAGCTGTTTCATTTATAAAGTTTGATACAATTATTCCATCTGACATTACAAATATAGATGTAAAAACCATAGTCATAATACATGGAAGTACAAATTTAAGTATATTTTTATTATTAATTTTAAAATTCATTTTAATCTCTTTTCTATTAAACTCTTTTTTGAGCACCAAGCAATTATAACATAAAAAAAAAATTAGTGTAAGTCTTTTTTTCACTAAATTTTTTTTATGTAATTTTATATGTTAAGGTGCCAAAAATTCACCTGTTCCAGCATTACTATAAAATTTGTCATTTATTATATCCCAGTAACCAACTTCTCCAATATTAGATCCTTCTATTATTTCTGCTGGTACAAAATATCTTAATACCTCACCATCTTCAGCATTTGTTATTTTCATTGTTTTCATATGTCCAATAAAATGTCTTGTATCTGGAGTGCTACTACTATAGTAACCTCCAGTACCACCACCTATTCTTATTTCAGTTTTATGTTCTTCTGGTATAAGAATTTTACCGTTAACTGCATAATTATTATTATCAATAGTATGTATAAATCTTGAAAAATACAAAGTATGAAATCCACTGTTAAGTGCAATATTAGGTGATCTAGCAACTGTTCCTGCTCCATAAGAATTATATACACCATAGTTACCAATAAATACGCCAAGTGAGTTAGTTCCTATTTTTCTTCCTGATATTATCCACCCACCAATACTAGAATCAGTATGATTTGTATTATATGCAGTTTGATTAAATTCTGTTTCAAAAATATAATCTCCTGTATTAAATAATCCTGTGTTAATATACTGGAAGCCAGAAAAAGTTATATAGTCTAAATTTTTATATGTTATTTTTTTAAATATATATTTTAAATTCAAATCAATAGTTTGATTTATAGAATTAAATGTTTCATATGAAAATGTAATTTCAATATTAGTAACACTATTAGGATGAAAATAAATTACATCTTTATTCAAAATTTCATATTTTATATTTATATTATTATTTATTTCTTCAGTTACATCATCTAAGTAGTAATAATCACTAGTATTATTTGTAACCTCAATAATTAAAGTAATTTTTGAAAGTTCGTTTGGAAGTGTTACACCAGTTATACTTGTATCATCAGTATATGTAGGATTATAAGTATTAAATCCTCCATTTTCTGTTGAAAGCACACTAATATTAGTTATTTTTATATCTGGCATCACTTCTACTATTGCCTCAGCACTTATAGTAAGTTCAGAATTCAAAGCTGAATAACCAATACTCATAAAAATTATGCAAAAAACAATAATTGTAGTCGCTATTAATTTCATATTTTTCCTCTACTATAATTATAACCTATTATAATTATTTATTCAATATTTTAAATATTACATGAAGTCAGTCAATTATTAAAAAAACTACTAAAACATAATGTTTCAGTAGTTTTAAATTTTTTACCTTTCTTCAAGGGTACCTATAGTTTCTAAAATTTCATCATTTAATTTATCATATAATGCAAATTCGTTACCTACTGTTTCAACAGGAACTACATCCATTACAAGTACATTATTTTCATAAATTTTAAATGAATGTATAATTGCCTGACCATTATTATGTCCGATATCTACACCCTTTTGATTATTAGCAAATATATACAAATCGTAAATACCATTCCATACATCATCACTAGGATCTACATACTTAACACCATCAAGAATCATGGCATCTTTTGAAATATCAATAGAATGTCTAATATTTTCAGAATAAGCAGTACGTCCCAAATTGTAACTAACTTTATTATATTGAAGTAAACTTTCAGTAGTATTCCAAGCTATACCAAACATTTGATTTGCATACGCAATTCTTGAACTAAATAACCACACCGATTCTCCTCTAGGTCCTAAAAATGTAAAATCCATTTCTATTCTAGATTTACTCGAAGGTTTAAAATCTGTTATTACATAAGATCCATTAGTAGAAACTACTCCATTAATCTCTCTTTTTATAGCATCTAAATCCTCATAAATTGTAAATTTAACAGATTCACTAACTTTAAGTCCATTTCCACCAGTAAGTGTACAAGTACTAGTATAATCACCTACAGCTAAACCGTTTGCGTTCTCAATAGTACATGAAATAGTTCCATCACTTATACTATAATTAGGAGTTTCAAATAAATCTATTATAGGATAATTAGTACCCGCAGGTATACGAACATTATCTTCTTTTAATACTAAATTAGGAGAATCTTTATCAATTTTTATAACCTTAGTAGTCTCACTTTCATTACCAGCATTATCTTCAGTAGTTATTATTATAGTTGTCCCTTCAGTATTAGTAGTAATACTTAAAAGATTAACAGACACAGTACTAAGACCTGAACCAGAATCAAACCCACCTTCTACATTTATTTCAACATCACTTACGTACCAATCATTAGCTCCAAGTGTTCCATCAATAACAACTTTTCCATCTTCTGGAATCTCTTTATCGATTTTCACAGTAGCTTCACCAGTACTTGTTCTTCCTGCGTTATCAATCGCAGTTAAGTAAACAGTAGTATTTAGATCATCACCTAATACAACATGCATGCTAAGTGTTGCAGAAAATATTCCAGACACATCATCAGTACTAGCGGTAGAAGTAACTTCTACATCACTTGTATACCAACCATTATTACCTTTTTCTCCTGAAAATAATATTTCTCCAGCAACAGGATCTGTTAAATCTACTTTAACTGGCACGTTTATTGTTTCTTTATTACCTGCAATATCATATAAATCAAAAGAAATATTTTCTCCAGTAGTTTCGTAATCCACTAAAACATCAATCAAAGCAGTTTTTTCTAAATCTATTCCAGATCCACTGTCACTGCCCACAACATCATTTAATCTTACATCACTTACATACCAATCATTAGTACCTCTATCACCAGTCATAAGATAATCAACAAGTGTTGGTTTAGTTTTATCAATTTTTATATCGACTATTTTTTCAGATTTATTCCCCGCTTTATCATAGGCTGTGATTGTTAAATCTGTTCCATTTGTTTCATTAGTAAATAAAAGTTCATCAGCATCAACACTTACAAGACCTGAAAAACTATCTGATGCAGTAGGTTCTGCAACAGTAATGTCTGATAAAAACCAGCCATCATTTCCCTTAGCACCATACATAATTATATCATCTATAACAGGTCCAGTTTTATCAACTTTTAAACTCATTGTTTTAGTAGCTTTATGACCTGCATTGTCTGTTGTAGTAAGTGTTAATACTTCATTTAATGTATCATAATTAATTAAAGATTTACTAGGCGTAGATGATGCTATACCAGATATAGAATCACTACCACCAGTAGTACCAATTATAACATCAGTTACATACCAATTGTCATTTCCTATATTCCCTGATATATCAAAGTCAGCAGCTATTGGTTCAGTTTTGTCAACTTTAATAGTAAAGTTTTCTTCAGCTATATTACCGGCTAAATCTACAGCTTTTATAATTATATTTTCTCCAGTTGTTTCATAATCTACTAAAGCTTTATTTATATCAAAACTTTTTAAACCAGATAAATTGTCAATAGCGTTATAATCTTTTATTTCAACATCTGTTACATACCAACCATTATCACCTTTAGTACCTTCAATTTCATAATTAATTTCAGGAGCTGTTTTGTCAACTTTTAATATAATTTCTTTCTTACTAGAATTACCTGCATTATCATATGTAGTTAATGTTACAACTTCTGACTTAGTATCATAGTCTATTTTATTTTTAGAAACAATAGTTTTATTTACTCCAGAAACACTATCACTTCCACCAGTATGATTTATAGTAATATCACTTGTATACCAATTATTAGTTCCTAAAGTTCCGATTATATTAAAATCAGCTGCTATTGGTGCTACTTTATCTATTTTTATATTTATAATTTCTTCAGTTTTATTACCGGCTAAATCAATTGCAGTAATAATTATATTTTCACCTACTGTTTCATACTTAATAGATTCTTTATTTATAGTCAAATCATTTATACCTGAAATATTATCTATAGCATCAAATTCACTTACAACTACATCACTTGTATACCAACCATTACTACCTTTAACTCCATCCAATTTATACTCAATTATCGGAGCAGTTTTATCTATTTTATAGGTTTCACTACAAATAATTTCGCTCACAAAATTTTCAGTGTACTGAGCCATTATACAAACTTTTGATGACTCACTTTCTAAATCAAGTTTGTATACATCTGTTGTAAGTTCTTTACTCGGAATACAACTATTCCCATTAGTATTACAATACAATAATTTATCAATTTTTAAATCACTATTTTCACTAACGGAAATATTTAAAATTACATCTTCATTTATATAAGCATTATTATCAACATTATTATCAATAAATGAAATATTTATATTAGATTCTTTGTTTTTATCATAACATTCAAAAGTATTGCCGTTATATATACAATAATCTTTTTCTTCTTCATCAATAATACAATCGGTAAATTCTAAATTTCCATTTTCATAGGAAATATACTCACAAACAAAATTATCGTCATATAGATTTTTTTCTTTTAAAAATTCTTTAGACACAGGGCCTTCTTTAATAGAATTTGCAGCTAAAAAATTATGTAATTCTACAGGGAAAAATCCCTTATTCTTACTAAAGAATAAAAACGACAAAATTAACAATATTAAAAGCACTAAAATTAAAATTATTATTTTTTTCTTTTTTTCTTTTTCTTTTCTTCCATATTCTACCTACTCTTATTATCTTCAACATTATAGCACAAAAAAAACTAAATTATCAATTGTAATATAGGTAAATATTAATTTTTTACATATAAATATTGATTAATATCACCTATCATTTTATGAAATAGTTCAAAATAATTATTTTCTTTTACTAAAGAATTATTTTTTATACTATTGGTCAGCATGACACTAGCATATTTGTTATCAAAGTCTATTAATATCCATGAACCTGTAAACCCTTGATGAGCAAGCGATTTATTATCATATTTAACATATGATTTAGATACATTACTATATTTATAAAAACCAGCATATGTCCTATTTCTAGATAAATTATCAATAAAATTATATTTGAATATCTCATCTATAAATTTTTTATCAAATATTAAATAGTTCATTACTTTATTTGAATATACTAATAAATCTTTTACATTAGAAAATATACCACTAGATCCTGATATACCACCCATAATTCTAGATTTTAAATCATGAGGCTTATTTAAAGTATTCCCATTACCAAGTAATTTATAACCTTCCGGTAAAGCTTTTGTGTTATTTAAATTAAGTTGAATAAATAAATCATTAAAATTATCTGATAACCTTTTATTAGTTACTTTTTCAATTAAAATACCTAATAAACAAAAACCAATATCGTTGTAATGTGCTTTTTCATCCAAAATATTCGCTGATAACAATACGCTTTTTATTTCGTCATAATTTTGACAATCAATAAGATTTTTACTTAATTTAATATAATATTTCATTTTGATAATATCTAATATTGTTATATTTAAATTACAATTTAAATACTTAGATATATTTTCATTTATATCTAAATGTTTATCTTTATATAAATTATAAATTATATTTAAAGTAAATATTTTTGTGAGTGATGCTATATCATATATAACATTATCTTCGCAATTAAAAAAATCAGTTTTACTATTTTTTAATATACCAAGTGATATATCATAAATACCATGTTTATTTAAGTTATATTTTTCTAAAAACTCAAATTTATTTCTCATAAAATACCTTTCATAATAAAAAAGAAATGATTACTCATTTCTTAACAATGTTTTACTCTATCAGATTCTTCTGCTTTTTTTGCATTGTTGAATCTATCAACAGTTCCAACTAAATAACCAGTAATACGACGAATTCTTTCAAATTCAACATGTTCACCAACTACTTTTTTTGAAACAGTTTCATTTTCCTTTAATTTTTCCATGATTTTACTCCTTCCCTTCCAATTTCTTTAACAAATCTACAGACACTGGTTCCCCAGTTCTTCTACCACACTTAGGACAAACGTCTTTGATTACACCAACATAACCACACACTGGATCTCTATCAACTGGATGATTTATTGCTCCATAACCTATATTATATTTACGCATTAATCTTACAACAGATTCAAATGCTTCTAAATTATCTGATGGATCACCATCAAGTTCTATATAACTTATATGACCAGCATTTGTAAATGCATGATAAGGACCTTCTTTACGTAATTTTTCTGCAAATGTTATATTGTAATGTACTGGTACATGAAATGAATTTGTATAGTAATCTTTATCAGTTACTCCTTTTATTTTTCCATATAATGCTTTATCTATATTAACAAATCTACCAGATAATCCCTCTCCTGGTGTTGCTAAACAAGTAAAGTTAAGATTATATTTTTCTGAAAATTCATCACATTTTTCTCTTATATGTTTTACTATTTCAATACCTAGTTTTTCTGCTTCTTTATTTTCACCATGATGTGAACCTATTAATGCTTTTAAACACTCTGCTAAACCAATAAATCCAAATGATAATGATCCATGTTTTAATACTTTTTTCACCTTATCATTAGGTTTAAGTTTTTCAGAATCCATCCAAACACCTTGACCCATTAAAAATGGGAAGTTATAAACTCTTTTTTGACCTTGAATTTCGTATCTTTCAAGTAATTGATCTTTAACAAGTTCCATAATAGAATCAAGTTCTTTATAAAACTCTGACATATTACATTTATCATTTTCTTTATTTACAATACCATGTTTAATACCAAGTCTTGGTAAGTTCATTGAAGTAAATGATAAATTACCTCTTCCTGGTGTAATAGCTTTATCTTTATCTATTACATTACCAAGCACTCTAGTACGGCACCCCATATATCCTACTTCTGTTTTAAAATCTCCATCTTTATAACTTTCTAGATTAAACGGAGTATCTATAAATGACCAGTTTGGAAATAGTCTTTTAGCCGAAACTCTTAAACTAAGTTTAAATAAATCATAATTTTTATCTTTAGGATTAAAGTTAACACCTTCTTTTACCTTAAATATTGATATAGGGAATATTGGTGTTTCTCCTTGTCCTAAACCAGCTTCTGCTGCAAGCATATAATTTTTAGTAACCATTCTACCTTCACTTGTAGTATCAGTACCAAAATTTATTGATGAAAATGGAACTTGCGCACCTGCTCTTGAATGCATTGTATTTAAATTATGTACAAAAGCTTCCATTGCTTGATAAGTTTTCTTTTCAACTTTTTTTAATGCTTTAACTAAAGCCATTTCAAATAATCTTTTTAACAAATCATTTTCTTTATAATATTTTTCAAAGTATTCAATTGTAATATCAATTGTATTTATTTTTGCTATATCTTTTTCAAGTCCAGCCATTCCAACTAAATCAGTCATACCATCAAGTTCTAGGAAATCTATAATAACTTCTTTAACTAATTTTCTATATGATTTTAAAACTCCTGGAGCTAAATAATAATCAAATGCTGGTATTGATTGTCCACCATGTTGATCATTTTGATTTGATTGAATAGCTATCGCTGCTAATGCAGAATAACTCATAATATCATTTGGTTCTCTTAAATGACCATGACCTGTAGAAAATCCATTTTTAAATAATTTGTCTAAATCTATTTGATTACAAGTTGTTGTCCCCATTGCTTCAAAATCCATATCATGAATATGAATATATCCTTCATCATGAGCATCTGCATATTTTTTCTTCATTAAATAATCTTTTGCAAATTCTTTTGAAACAGTTGCTCCATACTGAAGCATCGTCCCCATAGCAGTATCACCATCTACATTGGCATTTTCTCTTTTTGCATCATTTTCTGCTGAACTTTTAAGTCCTAAATTTTCTAAACTTTTTAAAAATTTATGAGCTTTTTTATCATGTAAGAAATTTTCTCTTGATTTTGCTCTTTTCTCTCTATATTCAGCAAAAGAAACAGATACATCTTCATAACCATTTTTTGCCATACTATTTTCTATAATATCTTGAATTTCTTCTATTTTGATTTTTTCAACAGCCATTTTTTCAATAACTTTAATTACATCTTTATATACTTTTTGAATATCCTTTTCAGAATATTTTTTTAAAGGATTACCATCTTCATCTTCTGTATCATCTAATACAATACTATCAAATCCTTTTTTTATTACTAACGCTATTTTAATTGGATTAAAATCAACTTTTGAACCATTTCTTTTAACAACAATTAAGTTATCTAACGTGCTTACTTCTTCTTTACTCATCTTTTCTTCTCCCTACAATTTAATTTTAATACCACAAACAAAATAATTCAATCATTTTTTCGTTATTTTACATTTTATTACCAATCACTTTTTTTGTTTTTCTTCATTTCACCGCACTTTATCTCGTAACACACTCATTACATTATTTGTTTTTCACTACTATTTAAGCCAAATATTGCAGTTTTATTGTTTTTTTAAAAAATTTACTTTTTTAACTTTGTTCGATTTTCGCATTTTTTACATTTTGTTATTTTCGCTTATTTTACATAACTATAATCAATGCTTTATTTACCCTTTATTTCATTGATAATTATCATTATTTAGTATATAATAGTACCAGGTGATTTTATGTACAAAAATAAAAAAATACATTTAATTGGCATCGGTGGAGTGTCAATGAGTGGCATAGCTAAAATGCTAATTAGTTATGGAGCTATAGTAACTGGAAGTAATACTGGAGAAAATGATTATACTAAAATGTTAGAAAATGAAGGCGTTACAGTTTATCACGACCATAATTCTAATTACATTGCTCACAGCGAAATAGTAGTTTATACCGCAGCAATAAGTGAAGATAATCCAGAGCTAATGAAAGCAAAAGAATTAGGGCTAGAAATTTATGAACGATCTGCTTTTTTAGGTGAATTATCTAAATTATATAAAAATTGTTTATGTATATCTGGCACACATGGTAAAAGTACTACTACCGGCCTAATATCAACGGTTTTTTTAAAAGCTAATTTAGATCCTACAATATCAGTTGGAGCACTTCTTCCTATAATAAACAGTAACATTAAAATTGGTTCATTTGATTATTTAATAATGGAAGCTTGTGAATATGTAGATTCTTTTTTACATTTTTATCCTACTGGTGCTATAATTACAAATATAGATAATGACCATTTAGACTATTTCAAAAATTTAAATAACATTAAAAAGTCATTTAAAAAATATAGTGAACTAATACCAACTGATGGATACTTAGTTATTAATAGCGATGATGAAAATAGTATAGAATTAAATGACGCTAATACTAATGTACTAACTTATGGTATAAATAGTGATGCTATTTATAAAGCAGAAAACATAAAGTTCAATGAAAGTGGATGTGCTTCTTTTGATATATATTATAAAAAAGAATATTTAACTACAATTAATTTAAATATACCTGGAAAACATAATATATATAATTGCCTTGCCGTAGTAGCATTATCAAGAAATTATATTTCTGATATTCAAACAATAAAAGAGGCAATTGAAAGTTATACTGGAGTTGGTAGAAGATTTGAATATTTAGGAAAATATAATAACGCATTAATTTATGATGATTATGCACATCATCCAACTGAGATTGCCACAACGTATAATTCAACAACAAAATTTAGTTATAATCAAAACTGGGCAATATTTCAAGGTCATACCTACTCAAGAACACATGAACATTTAGAAGAGTTTGCCAAAATACTCGCTAAATTTGATAATGTGATTATAGCTCCCATTTATCCAGCTAGAGAAAAAAACATTTGGAATGTTAAAGAAGAAACTTTAGTTTCATTAATAAAAAAAATTAATCCTAATGTTATATTTATAAATAACTTTAAAGATATAGAAAATTATTTAAAAGAAAATATTAAAGTAAATGATTTTGTTATATCAATTGGTGCTGGTCCTATTAATGAAGTTACTAAAAATATTGCAAAATAAAACAAAATCATATTGATTTTGTTTTTTTCATATATTCATCTAATATATTTAAATATTCTTCTTTACTATTTCCTTTTACTAATTTAGTTCTAATATCTTTTACATTTATTAGTCCTTTAAAATAATATGGTAACATTGTTCTAAGCTCAAGTGTTGCTAATTTTTCTGGTTTATCATTATATAATAAATTTATATGTGTTTTCATCATATTTATTTTTTCATCTAAACTAACTACCTTAGGCTTTATACCATTTTCTAAATAATCACTACATTCTTTAATAAGCCAAGGATTACCTAAAAGTCCTCTTGCTATCATAACTCCATCACAATTTGTTTCATCTATCATTTTTTTTGCATCATAACAAGTTAATATATCACCATTACCTATTACTGGTATTTTTACAGCTTCTTTAACGTCTTTTATAACACTCCAGTCAGCTTTTCCTGTGTAACCTTGCTTTCTAGTTCTAGCATGCACAGAAATAGCACTAGCGCCTGCTTTTTCACATATTTTAGCTATTAATGGAGCATTAATACTTGTTTCATCCCATCCACTTCTTATTTTAACTGTAACTGGAACACTAGAAATTTTTACAACAGCTTCTACAATTTCTTTTACTTTTTCAGGATTTTTCATAAGAGCGCTACCCGCTTGCGCTTTAAGTGCTACTTTAGGCACAGGACATCCCATATTAATGTCTATTATATCAGGCTTTTGTATTTCCAATATTTTTTTCGTTGCTATAACAAATGAATCTACATCACTTCCAAAAATTTGTTGTGAGATAGGTCTTTCTGATTCATCCATTTTTAGCAAATCTATTGTTTTTTCTGAACCATACATAATAGCTTTATCAGAAACCATTTCTGCTACTACTAAACCTGCTCCAAGTTCTTTACATATTTTTCTAAATGAAGTATTAGTAATACCTGCCATTGGTGCTACTATAATATTATTTTTTAATACAACATTTCCTATTTTTAACTCCATTTTCATCACCAAACATATTTTAACACATTTATTAAATAAAAAAAAGCAAATTACTTTGCCTCTTCTTCATCATATTCTAAGGATAATTTTTCTAAAAATATTTCTTTTATTTCTTCATCATCTACTTCGTATAATTCTTTTTCATATAGTTCAACTATTTTAAAATTATTAACTAATTGTTCTTCACTATCTATTTCATTTAAATAGTAATATTCTATTTTATTTATTGTAATATTACTAATTATCATATATTCTTTATCTTCAATAGTTAATATGTCATAAATTTCATACATTATCTTGCTCCTTTAGATAAACTGTTAATATCTTCTATATTAAAGGCACCTTCTGGAATATATGAGTCATTAGCTGCTGTAATAGCTCCTTTTAATTCATAACCTTTTGATATTAAACTATTTATTTCATTTTCATAATCTTCATGATAATCCCATATTGTTACTATATCATTATTGTTAATAAAAAATAATGCTCTAACTGTTCTAGGAATATCATTTTCAAAATATGGATTTGATGCATTAGTTTTATCTGCAGCATCATAAACATCATTATAAATTTTAAAACCTTCTTTTAAAGTAATACTGTCTCCTATATTAATAGAACTATTTATCAAAATATTTTCTTTATGTTCTTTCATTACATTTTGCATATCATTATTAAGTTCACTTTTATAAATAGGTAATACTGAAGAATGGTTAAATGTTATTTCATCTTCTGGAGTTACACTTTGCTCTATTACATCTGTTATATTAGGCATAACAGTTTTATCAACTATTTGATTGTTATTTGCAGATAATGCCCCAATTATTCCAAATGTAGCTAGCGCTATAGCAATTTTACTTTTAATACCTATATTCTTTTTAGGCTTTTTGCTACTTTTAACAACTACTTTTTTATTTACATTTATATTTATACTTGCTACAGCTTTAGTATTGTTTCGAATTTCTTTAAGTTCTCTTAATTTTATTTTCAGATTCGCAATTTCTTCACTATCTTTTTTACCAACTTTATATTTCTCACCATTAAAACGCATTGTGTATTTTGCTAATGAAAATCTAGGATTATTTAATATATAACTAATTTTATCTTCAACAGCTTTTATTTCTTTATTTATAAGTAAATTTCTATCTTCTGGCTCAACAATTTTTTCTGCAGCTAAAGCTTTATTTAAATTACCAATAAGTCTAGTATACATATTATAATCTTCTGGAGTTAGATGATATTTTTCATTATTATAAATGACTAATCTATTTTTACCAGGTTTTGGATTATTTAACAAATTTATAATGGCATCTTTTATATCTTTTTCATTTGTTGGTAAATTATTATTTTTTAAATTCTCAAGTAATGCTCTATTATTTGCTAACTCTTTTGCTTTTTCTTCTTTTTCTACTAAATTATCTTTTTTTTTTTCATCTGAAGATGATAACATTTTATTATAACGGATACTTAAATTATTTTTTAAACTATTTAAATTAGCATACGAATTAATAATATACTCTCTAGTTTTTTTATCCGTCACCTTTTTTTCTTCTTCTTCAAATCTTGCCATCAGTTTAATAACTAAATTATAAAAAGCTAATGATTTTTTTAAATCAAAATTATCTGGATTATTTTTGTAATCACTGTATATGATATTGAATTCGTCCATATTATATTCTATTTGCTCTTCTTCATCACTTTCTACAATAGGAGTAGTATTTTCTATTTCTTTTGATGTTACTAAATCGTTATCTTCTGCTACAGCAGGCGCAGTTACTTGTGTATTTACATTTTGATTACTAATTATTTCTTCAAAGGGTATCACATCAGTAGAAGGAATTGCATGAATATTTGCTATTTTATCTTTTTCTGCAACAAAAGAATGCCCTGTTTGATTTTTATAAAATAATCTAGCTGTACTTAAAAAACTTTGAACCATTTTTATATTAATATTAGCATTAATTAAATTATTCATTTCTAATTCAAATTTTTCTTTATTAAAGTTTCCAAATCTATCAATATAATCAATTGATAAATATTTATATATATCTATTCTTCTCATTTTATCTAAACTATTAGGAGTAAGTTTATAAACAGCTTTATTTTTCTTTGTAGCAACATTTTTTTTACCGAATAAATTTAAAAACATTCACTATTCCCCCTTTATTATATTTGTAAGTAATTTAGTAATTTCATTTAATGTATCTTGATCAGTAATTCCTTTTAATTCTACTCTATCTTCTAAATCAACAATTTCCGAAGTATAAACTAGTAAATTACCATCTTTATCTTCAATATTATCAGTATAAACAATATATTTTTTATCATTTGAATCTAATTTAAAATAATGAACAACTTCATATTCTTTTTCTTTACCAGATTCATCTACCACTTTAATCATTTGTTTATCTTCCATACTAAAAACCTTACTTTCTTATAGTAATTATATCATTATAAATTTTTAGTGTCAATTAAGAAAAGAACAGTTATTTAACTGTTCCATCTAAACTAAAACTCTTTGCATCCGTGATATAAACATCTACTATTTGTCCTATTAAATGATTTGCATTTTCAATATTTACCAACTTCATTGTGTCAGTATAACCATATGCTTTTTCTTTATTTTTTTCACTTACTCCCATAACTAGTACCGATACTGTTTTATTAAGTAATTTTTTATTATTTATATTAGAATAATTATTAACAAGTTTATTAAGTACTTGAAGTCTATCTTCTTTAACATTTATTGGTGTATTATCCTCCATATTAGCAGCTATTGTACCATCTCTTTTAGAATAAATAAAAGTAAATGCACCATCAAACTTACAATATTCAACTAAACTTAAAGTTTCTTTAAAATCTTCATCTGTTTCACCCGGAAAACCCACTATTATATCTGTTGTAATAGATACATTAGGTACTTTTTCTTTTATTTTATCAAATAACGTAATATATTCTTCACGTGTATTTTTTCTATTCATTTTTCTTAAAATATTATTGCTTCCTGATTGTGCTGGCAAATGGACAAAAGGCATTATATTGTCGTATTTAGCTATTATATCAATTACTTCTTCACTAAAATTCCAAGGATTGCTTGTAACAAATCTAATTCTATTTATACCTGTTTTTGCCACGTCTTCTAAAAGGTTAGCAAAATTATATTTTTCTTCAAAATCATTTCCATATGAATTTACATTTTGACCTAAAAGAGTTATTTCTTTATAATCATTTTTTATAAGTTCATTTATTTCATTAATAATGTCTTCTTTTTTTCTAGATCTTTCTCTACCTCTTGCAAATGGCACAATGCAGTATGTACAAAAATTATCACAACCAAATGTTATATTAACGTATGCACATATTTTTGAATCTCTTTCATATTTAATATTATCTTTAACTATTTCACTATTAGATAAAACGTTAATATTTTGTTTAATATTTTTATTAATTATGTATTTAGGTAAATCATCAATATTATGTGTACCAATTACTATATCAACATATTCATGTTTATCTTCAACTGTATCAACTTCACTTCGAACTTGCATTAAACATCCTGCTAAAACTATTATTAAATCTGGTTTAGTAGTTAGTTTTAAATGTTTTGATCTTGATAAAAAACCAAACAATTTATCTTTTGCATTTTCTCTAATGGCGCAAGTATTTAATATTACCACATCAGCATCATCTAATATATCTGTTGAGCTATAGCCAAGAGCTTCTAAATAAAATTTTATTTGCTCTGAATCATGTACATTCATTTGACAACCATATGTTCTAATAAAATATTTTTTATCACTTACTATTTTATCTATATTATTCTCTAATTTTTTATACTTAATTTCTACTTTATTACGATCTTTTGATTTTTCGTATTCTGGTTTTTGCATATTTATCCACTTCCAAACTTCACCTATTTTATCACATTTATAAAAAGATTGAAAGCGAATCGGGTTTAATTAGATCATGAATGTTTTTGGGTTAGATATATAATTTGTATGAATTTTAAATTGAATGGATTTGAAGCAACCCGTTTTCGCTTTCAAGAATGTATTTTATACTTTTTATTTTTTTTAGCAAGCAATTCGACAAATGTTGTCAAATTATCTTACTGTTTCTTCGTTATTTTTCATATTTTGAAGTAAATTTAACAAATAGTTATTAATATCGTCTGGATATTCTCCATATATTAAAGTATCAACTAATTCATTTTTATTTTTTCTTCTTATAGATCCATCATTACTTTGAATATATTCTAAGTTAAATATTGGATATTTTTTTAATACATCTTTATTTGATACAATATAATCATCGAATAAATCATTAAAATTTACTTTTACATTATTTACTTTTCTAATATATGTTTCTTCATTTAATATTTGTTTAATAATTAAATTTCTAATATCTCTTATTTCATTTCTAAAACATAAAATATTATAATAATAATTTGCTAAAAATTGCGAAATTCTATCTGCTTCCTTTTCTAAAAGTAAATCATTATAATTATCAGAATAATATTCAGGATATTCTTTTAATAATAAAGTTTCCTTTTTTTCCAAATAACCTATTAAAGTCAATTCTTTTCTTTCTCTTTGTATTTGATAATGATGTATAAATTCATGAAATATACTTTCTAAAAAATCTAATCTAGCTGTTTCTTTTTCATTATTTTCATATGTATATAATTTTGATTTACCTTCATAAAATTCATCCACTATGTAGTTAGCTAAAGAAATTTTATTATAGGTATACTGGGCTCTTGTATGTAGATTCATATCAGTAAAAACAACTTCTATTTTAGAATCTAGATTTTTAATTATTTGAACTATTAAAAATTTGGTTAATTCTTTAGATATAAGAACTACATCTAAAATAAATAAAGATACTATATAATCAATTAAAATATTTGCTTTATGTTTAGATATTATAGGAAATATTTCGATTACATTATTTTCATCTTGATAATCTAAACAATTTCCATTTACTATTTTATCAAATATTTTTTTATATTCATCCGCTACTAGTTTATCAACATTATTTTCTAAAATATATTCATTAACTTCCTTAATATCAATTAATTTATATAGAGCAAATATATCAGTTTTATTTTTATTATTACCTCCAAGCCAATTAATTATTTCATTTTTCAAATCTACATATTTAGTATAAATATTACCACAATAAAGACATTGGCCGTTAAAAATATCACCGCCACAATCACTGCAAAAAGATAAATTATATAACTCATAGATTTTATGTTTCATGAATTTATTTTAACATTTTATAAATAAAAAAGAAATATCTATTTAGATACTTCTATTTTTGATTTACCACCCATATACATTCTAAGAGCTTCTGGAATAGTTATACTACCATCTTCATTATAATTATTTTCTATAAATGCAATTAACCCTCTAGGTGTTGCAAATACTGTATTATTAAGTGTATGAACAAAGTAATTTCCTTTATCTGATTTACATCTAATAGCAAGTCTTCTTGCTTGTGCATCTGTTAAGTTAGAGCAAGATCCTACTTCATAATATTTTTGTTGTCTAGGACTCCATGCTTCTATATCCACTGATTTAACTTTTAAATCTGCTAAGTCTCCAGAACAACATTCAAGAGTTCTCACAGGTATATCCAAATTTCTAAATAATTCAACTGTTAATTTCCACATTTTATCATAATATTTTTTTGAATCCTCTGGTTTACATAAAACAACCATTTCTTGTTTCTCAAATTGATGAACTCTATAAATACCACGTTCTTCTATACCATGGGCTCCTACTTCTTTTCTAAAACAAGGTGAATAACTAGTTAATTTAATCGGTAAATTACTTTCATTTATTATTTGATCTTTATATTTACCTATCATTGAGTGTTCACTAGTACCAATTAAATATAAATCTTCATTTTCAATTTTATACATCATTG
>CAYJFC010000021.1:682-22267 GCA_964369625.1 uncultured Muribaculaceae bacterium | reverse complement strand
ATAGTATATATAGAGATGCAAAATTATATAGGTAAAAACTATTTAAAAAGAATGGCATATTACAATGGGAAATTAATATCAGGACAACCTATAATAAAGGGTGACGATTATAAAGAAATAAAACCTGTATATGCAATATTTTTTGTAGATGATGAAAAAATATTTAAAAAATTCTACACAAAGTTAACTATGTGTGATAAAATGGACACAAGAGATTATATGTATCCACTAGAAAATCATGTAATCAACTTAAGAAAAATTGAAAAAGAAATGTATAGTAAAAAAATGATTAGTTTACTAAAATGCTTATCAATAAAAAATAGGGAGGATTTGAAAATTTTGGGAAAAGAAGATGAAATAGCAAAAGAAATAAGTGATGCAGTAGATGATATTGAAGCATCACAAGCATATCAATGGATAAAATTTAATGAAGAAAAAAGAGAGTTAGACAAAATATATTATCAAAATTATTTTAAAGACTTAGGCTATGAACAAGGAATTGAGAAAGGAATTGAGAAAGGAATTGAGCAAGGGATTATAAATAATATTAAAGCAATGCAAGAGAATAATATAGATATAGAAACTATTTCTAAAGTAACAAATAAAAGTGTTGATGAAATAAATAATATTTTAAATAAATAACCTATAGTCATAAATCGCGCTACTATTGACTAAATGAGCATTTTTTAGTATTATATATATGTAATATTTTTTCTGGAAAAAGAAGTAATATAGCATATATATTTTAAGAGAAGGTTAGTTGGTGAAAATACCTAATATGTAGCATATGAATAACAATTTTCAAATAAACAGAAAAACGCTTAAGAGCGATAAATAAATTAGACCTAGAAAGTAAGGTGGTACCGTGAGATTTTTCTCGCCCTTACAGCTTCTAGGTTATTTTTATTAGAAAGAGGTTAAAAATGATAACAAAACAAAAAGGAATGTATGATATTTATAATGAAGAAGCAATTATTTATAATAATATAAATAATATAATTGAAAATTATATGACTCTTTATAACTATGATTATATAAGAACTCCAATAATTGAAGCTAGTGAACTATTTCACAGAAGTGCTGGAGAATCATCAGATATAGTAAAAAAAGAAACATATGATTTTACCGATCGTGGTGATAGAAAAATTACTCTAAGACCAGAAGGCACAGCAGGTGTTGTGAGAAGCTTAATAGAAAATAAATTATATGGAAATAGAACTGATGCAATTAAATACTATTACACTGGAACAATGTATAGATATGAAAGACCTCAAAAAGGTCGTAACAGAGAATTTACTCAGTTTGGTGTTGAAGTATTTAATGCTGATAGTACACTTATTGATGCTGAAGTTATTTCGTTAGGATATAATATTATTAAAGATTTTGGTTTAGATGATATTACTGTATCTATTAATTCTTTAGGAGATAAGGAATCCAAGGAAAATTATATTAAAGCTTTAAAAGAATATATTAAACCACATTTAAAAGATTTATGTAATGATTGTCAAAATAGATTTGAAACTAACCCACTTAGAATTATTGATTGCAAAATAGACAAAAAAAGCAAAGTATTTGAAAATTTGCCAAAAATTACTGATTATTTAAGTGAAGCTGCAAAGGCAAGATTAGATGAATTAAAGGAACAATTAATGATGCTTGAAGTAGATTATGTTATTGATACATCAATTGTTCGAGGACTTGATTATTATACTGATATAGTTTATGAGTTTTTAAATGAAGGTGGTATTGCTTTAGGTGGCGGAGGTAGATACGATAGCCTAGTTGAATCTTTAGGGGGGCCTAAAATGAGTGCAACTGGTTTTGGTTTAGGACTTGACCGTATAATAATTGATTTAAAAGAAAAAGAAAAATTAAATACATTTAATAAAAGTGTTGATGTGTATATAATGGCAATAAGTCAGGAAGAAAAATATCATGCACTTAAAATAAGTCAGGATTTAAGATTGAACGGAATTATAACTGAAAATTGTTTAAATGATGTAAGTTTTAAATCGCAATTTAAACTTGTAGATAAATATAATAGTAAATATATGATTATACTAAATAATGAAGATTTACAAAAAGGTTTAATTACTATTAAAGATAATGCTACAAAAGAAGAAATTAAAATAGATGAATATGAAGTAGTAGAATATTTCATGCAAAATTTATAAGGAGAAAAAATGGAAATAAAAAAATTATATAGCTGTTATGAAAAACATCTACAAAAAGATGTTGAAGTAAATGGATGGGTAAGAAATCATCGTAAACAAAAAGATTTTGGTTTTATAGATTTTACTGATGGAACGTGTTTTAAAACTGTGCAAGTAGTATATGATAGAACGTTAGAAAATTTTGAAGATGTACAAAAAATATTAGTCGGAACATCGCTATCAATTAAATGTGTTGTTACAAAAGCTGTTGGTCAAGGAGATTTTGAACTTAATGCTTTAAGTGTTAAAGTACTTGGTGCATGCGGTGAAGATTATCCTATACAACCTAAAAGACATACTAGAGAGTTTTTAAGAGAAGAAGCATACTTAAGACCAAGAACTAACTTGTTTAATGCTGTATTTAGAATAAGAAGTATTACTTCAATGGCTTTGCATACTTATTTTCAAGATAGAGGATACGTATATTTTCATGCCCCAATAATAACTGCGTCAGACTGTGAAGGAGCAGGAGAAATGTTTAATGTTTCTATATTAGATAAAGATAAAATAGCTTCATCAGGTAAATACGATTACAAAGATGATTTTTTTGGAAAGAAAGCTGGTTTAACAGTATCTGGGCAACTTGAAGCAGAAACATTTGCAACTGCATTTACAAAAACGTATACGTTTGGACCAACATTTAGAGCAGAAAATTCTAATACAAAAACACATGCCTCAGAATTTTGGATGGTAGAACCAGAAATAGCATTTTGTGATTTAGCGGGTGATATGGATATAATGGAAGATATGCTTAAATATATCGTTAAGTATGTTTTAGATAAAGCGCAAGATGAAATGGCTTTTTTAGATAGTTTTATTGAAAAAGGGTTACTTGAAAAATTAAACAAACTTATTAATAGTGAATTTACTAGAATTACACATGAAGAAGTAATAAATATTTTACAAAAAGCAGATGTAAAATGGGAATTTGAACCTATTCAAGGGGAAGATATTGCTAAAGAACATGAAAAATATATAACAGAATATTTTGGGGGACCAGTATTTATATATAACTGGCCTAAAGATATAAAATCATTTTATATGAAACAAAATGAAGATGGAAAAACTGTAGCAGCAGTGGATTTAGAAGTTCCAGGAGTTGGTGAGCTTATCGGCGGTTCTCAAAGAGAAGAAGATTATGATAAACTTTCTAAAAGAATGGATGAAATGGGTATTGATAAAGAAGAATTATACTGGTATTTAAATTTACGTAAATTTGGTACAGTAGAGCATTCTGGATTTGGAATTGGTTTTGAAAGATTACTAATGTATTTAACTGGTATTGATAATATAAGGGATGTAATTCCATATCATAGAACACCAAATAATTGCGAATTTTAAGGAGGTAAAATGAAATTTACTAAAGAGAAAGTAAATGAGTATGCAGATAAGCTATTAATAGGTTTAACTGAAGAAGAAAGTCAAATGGTAAGTGATGAATTTGAAGAAATAGATAAAATGGTAAATTTAATTAATAAAATACCTAATATAGAAAGTATTGAACCAATGACTCACGCTCTTGATGATTTTTCTTATGAACTTAGAGAAGATATAATAAAGGAATCTACTCCAATAGATAAGTTACTTCAAAACTGTGATGAAGTAGCTGGTAGAGAAATAGAAATTCCTAAGGTAGTAGGAGGATCAAATGAATAATTTAAATATTAAACAAATTCACGAAAGCTTAATAAAAGGTGAAATTACCTCTAAAAATTTAATAGAAAACTCGATAAATAATTCATATGTTGTCCAAAATAAATGTAATTCATTTGTTACAATATTGAATGATATAAATGATGGGCATGTAACAGATAATTTATTATCGGGGATACCTTTTGGAGTTAAAGATAATATATCTACTGAAAAAATACTATCGACAGGTTCATCTAATACACTTAAAAATTATGTGCCATTTTTTGATGCTACTGTCGTTTCAAATTTAAAAAAAGCAGGAGCAGTTATAGTTAATAAAACTGCATTAGATGAATTTGGAATGGGCGGAACAGGAACTACTTGTCACACTGGTCCAGTAAAAAACCCATGGGACACAACTAAAATGTGCGCAGGTTCTTCAGCAGGATCTGCAGCAGCAGTAGCTGCTGGAGTATATCCATATGCTCTAGGTTCTGATACAGGTGACTCGATTAGAAAGCCTGCTGCGTACTGTGGTATAGTTGGCTATAAACCGACTTATGGTATGATATCAAGACATGGCTTATTTGCATTTGCTAGTAGCCTAGATACTGTAGGGGTATTTACGCGTAGCGTAGAAGATGCTGCTATAGTGGTAGATAACGCTAAAGGTATAGATGAACTTGATATGACAAGCTGGGATTCTAAAGATATAAACTTATTAGATAATTTAAATAAGAATGTAAGTGGTAAAAAAATATGTTATATCAAAGAGTTATGTGATATAAATAATTATCCTAATGCAAATGAAGAACTTATGAAGCATTTAGAAAATTTCCATGAAAAAATAAATTTATGTAAAAGTCTTGGAATGGAAGTTTGTGAAGAATCAATTGATCAAAATATTTTAAATGCAGTTTCTAGTGCATATGTAGTAATCAGCTGCGCTGAGGCTAGTAGCAATATGAGTAATCTAACTGGAATAGTATTTGGTCCAAGAAATAAAGCGGATGATTATATAAAAATGATGAAAGAATATAGAACTAATGGATTCTCTCCACTTATTAAAAGACGTTTTGTAATTGGTTCATATGTTCTCCAAGCAGAAAATAAAGATAAATATTTTCACAATGCCCAAAGATTAAGAAGATTAGTTGTAGATATTTGGAAAAATTTATATAAAAAATATGATGCAGTTATACTTCCTGTTTCAAGTGGTCCAGCGAAAAATTTAAATGCTGCTAATGAAATGTATGATAATAATTCTTTAGCGCTAGAAGATCATTTAATAATTGGTAACTTTGGTGGATTTCCTAGTATTACAATACCAAGTGGTTTTGTAAATAATTTGCCTGTGGGGCTAAATATAACATGTAATAATTATGAAGATGAAAATCTTTTAGCTATTGCAGCAGCTCTAGAAGGTAAAATGGAATATAAAAATCAAATAGCGGAGGTAAATTAATATGGATAAATATAAAGTATTAATAGGTCTTGAAATGCACTGTGAAATAAGTAGAACTAATACAAAAGTTTTCTCAAGTGCTAAAAATAGTTTTTCTGAAATTCCTAATTCAAATGTAAGACCACTTGATATGGCATTTCCAGGTTGTTTACCAGTTCTTAATAAAGAAGCCTTAAGAAAAGCTTTATTAGCTAGTGTGATTTTAAATTGCCAAACACCTGAATATATATATTTCGAAAGAAAAAATTATTATTATCCTGACTTACCTAAAGGTTATCAAATAACGCAGGAAACAAAACCTGCGCCAGTTGGAATATATGGTAAGTTAGAATATATGTGTGAAGGCAAAATAAAAAGTGTAAGAATAAATAATATTCATCTAGAAGAAGATACTGCATCGCAAGATCATTACGATGAATACTCTCTTCTTGATTATAATAGAGCAGGAGCTCCTCTTTTAGAACTTGTTACTGAGCCAGATTTTAGAACTAGTAAAGAAGCAACAGCTTTTTTAGAAAATATGATGTTAATATATAGATATGCTAATATAAGTGATGCTGATACAAAAAAAGGGCAAGTTCGTTGTGATGTAAATATTTCAATCATGGACAACAGTTTAGATGAAAATAATCCAGATAATTGGGGAGTTAAAGTAGAAGTTAAAAATGTTAATTCTATTGGTGGAGTTAGAGAAGCAATAGAATATGAAATAAAAAGGCAAATTGAAGCTAAGGAAAATGGCACATACGTTCAAATAGAACAGCAAACAAGGCGCTGGGATGAAGCGACTATGAGCACTGTATTTATGCGTGGTAAAGTTGATGCAATTGATTACAAATATTTTGTTGAACCAAATATACCAAAATATAAAGTAACAAGTGAATTTTTAGAAAATATTAAAAAAGAAATACCTTTGCTTCCAAATGAAAGATTAAATAAATATTTAAATGAATATAAATTTAGTGAAAAAGAAGCAAATGCATTAATAAAAAGTAAAAATATATCTGATTATTTTGAAGAATGTATAAAGTGTGGAATAAACCCAAATATTGCATGTAACTGGATACTTACTACTATTATGGGGTATTTAAATAAGGAAGAAATTGATATCAAAGATTTTTATTTAACTCCAAATTATCTAAAAATAATAACAGATAATATTGAAAATGGAAGTATATCAAGTAAACAAGGTAAGGAAATATTTATTGTTAGTATTAATGAAAATAAAAGTCCAAGTGAACTTATAACCGATAATATGCAAGTATCGGATACTAAGATGCTAGAAGATATAATAAAATCAATAATAAATAATAATTTAGATCAAGTAAATGCTTACAAAAATGGTAGAACAAATTTATTTCAATTTTTTGTAGGACAGGTCATGAAAGAAACTAAAGGCAAAGCAAATCCTGTTATAACAAGTGAAATTTTAAATAAATACTTGCAAAAATAATAATTAGAGTTATAATTGTTAAAAGGAGGCTTTATGAGAAATAATATGAAGCAATATGATATAGAATATAGTTCATTAAAATCAGATTTACTTTGGAAATCATTAGTTGAAGAATTTACTATTGATGGAGTATTATACGCTAAAGAATTTTGGGATTATGTCAATAATCAATTGCAAGCAACTATTAATATGCCTGTTGTTCAAGATAATAGCGGTATTAAAGTTAAATAATGAAAAGTGAATTTGAACTAGAAAAATCTGAAAAACAAAGTGGTAAATTATCAGTGTTTTCAGATAATTTTAATTCTTTTGAAGAATTAGTATCTTTTATAAATCATAATGAAAATTTTATTAAGTTATGTATTTATAATAAAGTTAATAATGCTTTTGATGAAAAGTTTGAAGTATCAGATATAAGTCCTGATATAAGAATTCATGCTTTATTAAATTTATGTTTAGATTATAATTCTTACGAAGAATTAATGTACGTATTAAATAAAAATTCTGAATTTTTATCTTTGCAAATAGATCTTAATAAAAAAAGGTAATGTAATGAATAATGAATTAAATAATGAAGTGAAATTACAAATATTAAAAGATGAAGTATTTGCATCATTAATATCTTTGTTTTCATCACCTGAAGAATTAAAATTGTATTTAGAAGAAAAGGAAGAATTTTTAAATTTAAACAGTAAGATTAAGTGAAATTTATTTCACTTTTTTTTATTCTGTGATATAATTTTTATAGAATAAAGAAGGTGCAATTAAATGTTTGGGAAAATATTATATATTAGTGATACAACTGCTCATATAGAAAATAAAATAGCTGAAGGTGTTAGCACAGATGTAATGAATTTACATGTTATATTTGAGTCTAATAACCAAAAAATATTAGGAGAAGTATCTGAAGTTAATAAGGAAATAATAAAAATTAGATTACTTGGAGAATATGTAAATGAAAAATATTTAAACGGGGTTATAAGAAAACCATTATTAAGTAGCTCAATTAGAATTATAAATAGTGCAGAACTTTTAGAACTTGTGGGAGCAGATGATGGAGCCAGTTTAATACTTGGAGATCACGCTATATATAAGGGTTTTAAAGTGTGTCCTAAATTAAATAATTTATTTGCAAATCACCTAGCTATATTTGGTAACTCTGGTTCAGGTAAATCATATGGTGTATCTAGAATTATGCAAAATGTATTTAATAATCCTAAGCTTATAAGTGAAGGTTCTAATATAATTATCTTTGATTCTTTTGGGGAGTATAAAACAGCATTTAAAGAAATAAATAGACATAATAGTAATTATCATTATAAGTTTATTACTAGTAACATTACTGAAGATAGTGATTTACCACTTAATATACCACTTAATTTAATGACTCTTGATGATTTTGCATTACTTCTTCAAGCAGATAATCATTCACAACTTCAAATAATTGAAACTACTATTAAATTAGCAAAAATATTTGCGCTTAACAATGAAGAAAGTCATAGATATAAAAACCATTTGATTGCTAAAGCAATTATAGCGATATTATTTAGTAATGAAACTATTCAAACTAAAAAAAATGAAATATTTAAAGTAGTAGAAGTGTGTAATACTCCAGAAATGAATTTTGATTCAGTAATATCAGGACTTGGTTATACTAGAACATTTAGTGAATGTTTTGAAATAGATTCAAATGGTAATTTTGGGGAATCAGTACTTATTACTGATTATATATTAAAATTAGTAGACAAAAATATTGAATCTTTTGTAGTTCCTAGTGATATTGCATTTGATTTAAAAGAATTTTCAGATGCAATGGAATTTACTTTAATAAGTGAAGGTTTTTTACATAATGAAACACTTTTTGATATAGCTATTATACTAAAAGTAAGGTTGCATTCAATAATTAATAGTAATATCAATTCATTTTTTGTCAAAGATAATATAGATATTAAAAAATTTGTTAATGATTTAGTTCATTTAGGTCCTAAAAAAGCTCAAATTATTAATGTTAATTTGGAAGAAATTGATGACCACATAGCTAAAGTAATAGTTAAAATATATGCCAGACTTTTATTTTCATTTAGTAAATCAAGTACTGACCGCGCTAAAATGCCATTTCATTTGTTTTTAGAAGAAGCACATAGATACGTTCAAACAGATAATGATACATTTTTAATAGGTTATAATATATTTGATCGTATTGCTAAAGAGGGTAGAAAATACGGAATACTTCTTAATATAATTACTCAAAGACCAGTAGAAATGTCTGATACTGTTATATCTCAGATATCAAACTTTTTAATCTTTAAAATGACTCACCCTAAAGATATAAAATATATAGAGGAAATGCTTCCAGGAGTTTCAGCGGATATTTTAGATAAACAAAAAACATTACAACCAGGAACATGTGTGTCATTTGGTTCTGCCTTTAAAATACCAATGATTGTTAAATTAGAACTTCCAAATCCAGCTCCGCATTCATCAAGTTGCGATATTACTGCTACTTGGAAAGTGCCATATAGAGTTTCATCAAATGAAAATTATTCTAATGTAAATATAGAAGTTACAACTGATGAGGGACAAGCTGAAGAAAATAACAATAAATTCATAAAGTAACACACTTGTTACTTTTTCTTTTGAAAATTTGACATTTTAGCTGATTATGGTATAATAATACAGCGTAAAGGATAGAAATGAAAAAAGGAAAAATAATATATATAACAGAATGTATATCGTGTATAATGCTTTTAATTGTTTCAACTATGACTATAACAAGTTTCTTATTAATTTCAGAAGATAAGGATATTACATTCAGTTTTGCAGAGGGTAATTATTTTGTAGTTACTGACATTCAAAATAAACCATATGTAGATGAGAGTTTACTGAGTTTAAATGAAGAAGAAAGATTTTTACATGAAAATAATGCTTTACTTGTAGAAAAAGAAAAACAAATAAATGAAGTAGATACTTTTATTGAAAATAATATGGATATAATAGAATTTTATAATACTGCATTCGGTTTAGAAAGCAGTCACCTAGTTAATAAAATAAAAGAAATTCATTATGAAAATTATGAATTTAGCACTACAAATGTACTTCAAAGTGAGATAATTTATAATTCATTTGATGAAGAAGTATATCATTATGTTATTAATTTGATGAATACTAATCCTGAATTATTTAATAGTGATCATATTATAAGTTATGAATCGAAGGAATATATAATTGCATTAATTGATTATTTTGGTAAATATTTTCCATCAGTTGATACATCAATTGCTAAAGCTATTGCTAATATTGAGTCAGGTTATACAGTAAGAAGTATGCTTGATAAAAATAATATATTTGGAGGTCTTAGCGGAGGCTCGTTAATACCATACAAAACAATAGAATATGGAGTATATAGTTATATGAAACTTTTAAATGATGGATATTTTTCTATAGGACTTAATACCATAGAAACAATTGGAGCTAAATATAATCCAGTTTATGAAAATGGAGTAAAAGTAGCTTCTCCATCATGGGTAACAAAACTATATAATGTAATAGATAATTTTAGAGAAACTACTATAAATAGTATTGATGATTTATTATCTAAAAAAAGTGGAACAAATTAAAAAAGTATGCTATAATGAAAATACCTAAGGGTAGTATTCTCAATAAACCGACTAATGTAGATAATCGGGGAATTAATTATGTGATGGGCATAGAAAACTAATCCATTAAGTGTATTAGGATCCGAAATCATGTATGTATTCTACCACCTCGCGCGAGCGGGTTTTATCTAGAGAGCTATTCTTAGGCTCTTTTTTTATTAGAAAGGAATTTTATGAATGAACGAACTGAAATGTTAATTGGTAAAGACAATTTATTAAAAATACAAAATGTAGATGTTTTAATCGTTGGTATTGGTGGAGTAGGCGGAACTGCTCTTGAAACTTTAGTTAGATCAGGTGTCAAAAATATTACTATAATAGATTATGATAAATTTGATATAACTAATGTTAATAGGCAAATATTATCAAATAATAATGTAATAAATGAATATAAAGTAAATGTTGCTATAGCAAGGTGTTTAAGTATAAATCCTGATGTAAAGATAATATCTAAAAATATATTTTTAGATAAGAATAATATTAATGAAATTGGAAATTTTGATTATATAATAGATGCTTGTGATAGTGTCCAAACTAAAATAGAATTAATAAAATTTGCTATAACTAAAAATATAAAAATAATTTCTTCAATGGGGATGGGTAACAGACTTGATCCTAGTAAAGTATATATAACTAAATTATCAAAAACTGAAAATGATCCTTTGGCAAAAAAAATTAGAACTATACTTAGAAAAGAAAATATAAATTTAAATATTAATGTTGTTGCAAGTAAAGAAATTCCTATTAAAAGTAGTAAAATAACTTCAATGATGTGTGTTCCAAGTGTAGCAGGTATATATATGGCGCATTACATAATAAGTGATATCATAAAAAAATAGCAGTAATGCTATTTTATTTTTGTTTTAAAAGATCCGTGGTATAATTGACATAATTTTCTAAAATTAAGTTAGTAATCATATTAAAATAACTATTTTTAGCATCATTAACTTCTAAATCACTAGGATATACCCTTTGGTTTTCTTTTCTTATCTGTTCTTTGATATTAAGTCCAATAAATATTCCCGAAAATAAATCTACTAATACACTCATATTAGGGGACTCTTTTTTTTCCTCTGCAAACCACTGGCTCATTTTAAATATTTGAAAGCTATATTCTTTGTTAGCGTATTCATCTAAATTATTATTTTTTGCATGGTGAGTTGCATCATCGGCATTAATAATTAAATAGGGATTAATAAATTTTTTGTTAAATACATCATAAGCTTCACCATCTTTGATTGCCACTAAAGTTTTATAATATAAATCAATATGCTTAAGCGCGAAGTTTACGTTATCTATTTTATAAATTCCTATATATATTCCATTTTCCATAATATTCCTCTTTGAACATATAGTATCATATATGTCATAATTTGTCTATAAAAATATATACTTCTTGTCTAATCTTTAGTTATTAGAAATTTAACTAATTTTTCAGGATTTTCATTATTAATAACGATATCATTTATTATATTTATAAGTGGAAATTTAACTTGATGTTTTTTTAGTAATTTTCTAAAAGAAGTTAGAGCATAGTAACCTTCAACTGTATTTTCTTCTAAAAATATTTTAGTAGTTTTCTCATTATTAAATTTACCTATAGTGTAACCAAATGAAAAATTTCTACTTTTAGTGCTAGTGCAAGTAAGTATTAAATCTCCAATTCCAGCAAAAGATAATATTGTTGATTTTTTAGCACCTAAATAGCGCATTGCATTTTTAATGTCATGCATTGATTCATTAATTAAAAATGCTGTTGTTGAATTACTGTATCCAAGACCATTTAATATTCCAGCAGCTATAGCTATAACGTTTTTTACTGATCCACATATTTGAACGCCGATTAAATCATTATTAGCTCTTAATTTTAGTCTATTTGAGCAAAGTGCTTTCTTTATAGTTTTAATAGTTTCATTAGATTTTGAAGCAAGTGCTAAAGCAACAGGCTCATTTTGAATTATATCAATTGCAAAAGTAGGTCCTGATAAAACTGAAATATGTTTGGTTTTAAGAACTCGTTTAGCTATATTAGATAAAAATTCTTTTGAATTATCATCTATACCTTTAGTAGCGATACATATAGGTGTATTTTTATTATAATATGGTTTAATATTTTCTAAAAGAGAAGTGAAAAATTTAGAAGCAGTGGCTACAAATATAAGTTTACTCTTATTTAAACAAATTTCTAATGATGTAGTAATAGTTATGTTATCGCTCATTTCAAAATCAATTATAGATTTTAATTTTTTAGTTTTATTAAATTCTTCTTCTAAAAGCGCATCATGACTCCATAAAATAATTTCATGATTGTTTTTAGATAAAGCATATGCAATTGCAAGGCTATATGCTCCAGTTCCAAGTATTGCTATTTTCATAATTTTTCTCCTTTTCTTTCTTTATCAACTTTTTCTAAATTTATTTCTACAATATTTTTTTTAGGCATATAATATTTTCTACCAATCAGTTTATCTGGCAAGTAAGTTTGTTTAACCCATGAATTTTCATAATCATGAGGATATAAATATGTTGTAGTATTAAATTTTATGTTTTCTGGAATAGGTCCAGTTAAACCATTTTTAACATCGTTAATGGCATTATTTATAGCGATATATGCAGAATTACTTTTAGGACTTTTGGCCATTTCAACAACTATTTCTCCTAGTATAATTCTAGCCTCTGGCATTCCTACTAACTCAGATAACTGCACAGCAGAATATATTCTAGTGCCAATATTTGGATTTGCAAGACCAATGTCTTCATAACCAATAACAGCTAGCCTGCGATATATCGAATCTAAATCTCCTTGTTCAAGTAAACGGGCTAAATAATGAACTGCTGCATCTACATCACTTCCTCTAATAGATTTTTGTAGAGCCGATAATAAATCATAATGTCCAGTTTCATTTTGATCACCAGCAAAAACAGGCTTACTATTTATTGTTTTTAAATGATCAATAGTAATTAAAAAATCGCTAGATGAATAATAAGCTATTTCTAATAAATTAAGTGCAAATCTTAAATCTCCATTAGATAAATTAGCAATATATTTTAGCGTATTATCATCTATAGAAATATTTTCTAAATAATTATTTGCTTTTTTTAAACCAGTAACTATATCTGCATCATTTAATTCTTTAAGTTCAAATATTTGACATCTACTTCTAATAGCAGGATTAACTTTGAAATATGGATTACTGGTAGTAAGTCCTATTAAAATAATTAAACCTCTTTCAATATAAGGTAGTAGTAAATCTTGTTTATCTTTATTCATTCGATGTATTTCATCTATGATTAAAATCATTTCACCTGCCATTTTAGCTTCATTAATAGCATAATCAAAATCTTGTTTGTTATTGATTGTGGCATTAAAAAATTTGTATGGCATATCGAACTCATTTACAAGAGCATTTGCAATACTAGTTTTTCCAATACCTGGCTTACCATAAAATATCATCGAAAATATTTTTTTATTTTTAACTAAATTAGTTAATATTTTATTTGCGCCTATTAAATGACTTTGACCTATAACTTCATTTATTTTAGTGGGTCTAAGTTTATCTGCTAAAACTTCCATAAATACCTCTTTATAATTATATCATATAAAAAGAACTATATTAGTAGTTTTTTATGCAACTTTAAAAAAAATAATGTATAATATATAAAGAGGATGTAATTATGAATATTAAATATATTGATAAATATTTAGATTATTTAAAATATGAAAAAAAATTAAGTGAAAATACATATAAGTCATATAATGATAATTTAAAAAAATTTAATGAATTTTTAGATGGAGAAAATTTACTTAATTTAGATAATGATAATATTAAATCTTTTTTGTATAATTTGAATTTATCAAGCAAAACTAGAGCTCATTATTTAACAGTAATAAATTCTTTTTATAATTTTTTAATAAATGAAGGGGATATAAATATTAATCCTTGTTTAAATATTAAAATGCCTAAACTTGAAAAAAAATTACCTAATTATTTATCAGTTGATGAAATAGATAATTTGCTTAATATTAAATTAATTAAACCTACTGATTATCGTAACAAAGCAATGCTTGAAGTATTATATGCATCAGGGCTTAGAATAAGTGAATTAGTTAATTTAAAATTATCTCAAATAGATTATAACGAATGTATTATTAAAATAATGGGGAAGGGTAAAAAGGAAAGAATTACACCACTTAATAGTGTTGCTATTAAATACTTAAAACTTTATTGTAATGAATATAGACAATACATTTTAAAAACAAAAAACAGTGAATATGTATTTATAAATAATATAGGTACTGCTATTTCAAGGCAAGGTTTTTTTAAAATTTTAAAAAAACTTACAAAAGAAGCAGGTATTACCAAGGATATATCTCCGCACACTTTAAGGCATTCATTTGCAACACATTTACTTAATAATGGTGCAGATTTAAGAGTGATTCAAGAAATACTAGGTCATGAAAACTTAGTTACTACAGAAATATATGCACACTTAGGTAATCAAAAAATAGCGGATGATTATATTAATCATCCGCATGCCCAAATTTAAGTTTTAACAATTTTTTGATTGTGAACTATTTTTAGCTGAAGCATTATTGTTGTTATTTTGATTTCTCATTCTACTATTATTAGAACTATTATTAGAATTTTTCATTTTACAATTTGATCTTGATTTATTCATTTATTAATACCTCCTAATAATATTATGGAGCACTATAAGAATATAATTCAAAATATATTCTTTTTTTATTGGTAAAATTCGGAATAAAAACATATTTTTAGATAGGTGATAAAATGTTATATCCTCTTTTAATTAGCACTATTGCAGGTTTTTCTACTATGTTTGGAGCATTAATTATATTATTTAAATTTAAAGAAAAAAACATTAATAAATTAATTGTTTTATCATTATCGTTAAGCTCTATTATTATGATTGGTATAAGTATAACAGAACTTATTCCGGCATCTTTTTTTCATATACTATTTTCTGTAGGAATTGTAAAAGGACAATATGTAATATTATTTACCTCACTTTTGGGGTATCTAATAATTATTGTGATCAATAAATTAATGAATAACAATGATAAACTTTACAAACTTGGGATATTAAGTTTAATAGCGTTAATTATTCATAACTTACCCGAAGGTATAGCGACCTTTATGGCAAGTTATAAAGATGTGCATTTAGGTGTTAAATTAGCAATATCAATAATACTTCATAATATACCTGAAGGACTTGCTATTGCAGTTCCTATATACTATTCGACAAAATCTAAAGTTAAAGCATTTAAATTTTCTTTACTAGCATCATTAGCAGAGCCCATTGGAGCATTAATTACATATATATTCTTAAAAAATTATATAACGGATACATTTTTATATATAATATTGCTATTTGTAGGAGTTACTATGATTACCTTAGCAATAAGAGAGTTGTTTCCTAAAGCCATTAGTTATAATAATAAACAATATGTAAATATTGGAGTAATTATGGGAATAATAATTATAATATTAAATTTTTTATTTTTTTAATAAAAATAGGCATATTGATTTGTTCTTTTAAAACAAGAATTTTAGTACTTGTTTTTTTTGGATATTATGGTATTATTTTATTATAGGAGTACACTAAATGAACAAGAAGTATTTAAAATTTTCGTTAATTGCAATAATAGTATTAACAATTCTAATAATATCTGTAACTTATATCGTTAACAAAGATAAAAATACTCTAATTATGGCAACCGAAGCAGGATTTGCACCCTTCGAATATTATGAAAATGGTGATATTGTAGGAGTAGATGTTGAAATAGCAAAGGCAATTGCCGATGAATTAAACTTAGAACTAGTAATTAAAGATATAGCATTTGACAATCTTATAAATGAATTAAATAGCGGAAGGTCCGATTTTGTTGCAGCTGGACTAAGTATTACTCCAGAAAGAGCCGAAGAAGTAGATTTTACTATTGAATATATAACATCTAATCAAGTAGTAGTAGTAAATCAAAATAGTAATATTTCATCTATAGAAGATATAGGAGATTTACGAATAGGTACTCAATTAGGCAGTACAGCAGATTTCTATGTTTCTGATAACTACAAAAATTCTAATCATACAACCTATAAAAAATATTTATCTGCAGTAGAAGAGTTATTAAATAATAAGATAGACTTACTGATAATGGATTCGTTACCTGCAGAATTATTAATCCAAGAAAATGATAATTTAAAAATTTTAGACGGCATATTGTTTCAAGATAAATATGGTATGGCAGTAAAAAAGGGTAATTTAGAATTATTAGATTCAATTAATATAGTTTTAGAAAAATTAATAAACGAAGGAAAAATTAACGAATACGTAATAAAACATTCCGAATAGTGAGGTACTATGGCAAATTTAATAGATAATTTTCAAAAAAGTTTTATAATTGACAATAGATATGAATATATTTTAGAAGGATTAATTAATACTTTAATCATATCTTTCTGCGCTATAATTTTAGGTTTTGTTCTCGGACTTATAATTTCTATCATTAGAGATTATAATAAAGAAACAAAAAGACTTAAAATTATAACGTTTTTTTGTGACTTATATGTAACTGTTATTCGAGGAACGCCGATACTTTTACAATTAATGATTATATACTATATTATTTTTAAAACTATCAACATCAATATTTTATTAGTTGGAATACTTGCTTTTGGTTTAAATTCAGCTGCTTATATAGCAGAGATAATTAGAACAGGTATTGAATCTATTGACAAAGGCCAAAAAGAGGCCGCTTATTCATTAGGTTTAAATTATATACAAGTTACAAAAGGAATAATACTTCCTCAGGCTTTAAAAAATAGTGTTCCTACATTAGGCAACGAAGCAATAACTATAATAAAAGAAACTAGTGTAGCTGGATATATAGGAATTATTGATTTAACTAAAGCATCTGATATAATTGCTTCTAGAACTTATGACTATTTATTTCCTTTAATGATGGTGGCTTTAATCTATTTGTTTTTAACATATATTCTGACATATTTTTTAAAAAAAATAGAAAAGAAGGAGAATAGATGATAAAGATATGTAATTTATGTAAACAGTTCAACAACAAAGATATACTAATAAACATAGATTTAGAAATAAAAAAAGATGAAGTGATGGTTATACTGGGAGCTAGTGGAAGCGGAAAAAGCACTCTTTTAAGATGTATTAATTATCTAGAAAATCATAATAGTGGTAAAATTTTTTATAAAGAAAAAGAAATAACAAAAAAATACTTATACCTTTATAGAAGTAAAGTAGGTTTAGTATTTCAAAGTTTTAATTTATTTAATAATATGAATGTTTTAGACAATATAATTTTTGCAGCTTTAAAGTTAAAATTATTAAATTATGAGGAAGCAATAAATATAGCCGAAAAATTATTAAACAAATTTAATCTAATAGATAAAAAAAATTCTTTTCCAGATGAATTGTCAGGAGGACAAAAACAACGAGTAGCAATAATTAGAGCAATACTTTTAAATCCAGAATTTATTATGTTTGATGAACCAACTAGCGCTTTAGATCCAAAAAGTATATCTGATGTATATAATCTATTTCTGGAACTAAAAAAAGAAAAAATAGGTATTATAGTTGTTACACATGAATTAGAATTTGCTAAAAAAATTGCAGATAAAATTGTTTTTTTGCATAAAGGCCGTATAACGGAGTCGGGAACGCCAAAAGAAATATTCAAAAATCCAAAATCAAAAGAACTGATTGATTTTTTAAAAGTTATTGAGTTATAGTTCTCATTAAAAAACTAAATATTAAGAAAGGAGGAAATATGAAGGAAAATATTAATGTCAAAAGCGAAATAATGCCACTAAAAAAAGTGTTGTTGCATAAACCTGGGAATGAATTATTAAATCTTACACCAGATTCACTGCATAGATTATTGTTTGATGATATTCCATTTTTAAAAATAGCTATAGAAGAACATAATGCATTTGCTAAAATATTGAGTGATAATGGTGTTGAAGTTGTATACTTAGAAGATTTAATGGTTGAAACTTTAAATTCAAATGAAATATTAAAAGAAAAATTTATTGTTCAATTCATTAATGAAGCAGGGTTAAAAACTAAAAAATACAAAAAAATTGTTAAAGATTACCTTATGGCAATTAATGATACTAAAAAATTAGTGTTAAAAACCATGGAAGGAATTCAAATTAACGAATTAGATTCTAAAAAGTTAGAAAAAGAAAAAACATTAGTTGATTTAATCCGAGAAGATGGAGATTTCTTGACTGATCCTATGCCAAATTTATATTTTACGCGAGATAATTTTGCAAGTATAGGTAATGGTATAAGTTTAAACAAAATGTATTCAATTACTAGATGTAGGGAAACTATATATGCTGAATATATATTTAACCACCATCCATCTTATGGTGGACATATAAATAATTATTATAGTAGATATGATTATTATAGTATTGAAGGTGGAGATATTCTTAATTTAAACGAAACAACACTAGCAGTTGGGATATCACAAAGAACAACAGCCGAAGCTATAGATGATTTGGCAAGAAATTTATTTGAAGATCCCAATTGTAAAATAGATACAGTACTTGCATTTAACATACCTAATACAAGGGCGTTTATGCACTTAGATACTGTTTTCACTCAAATCGACCATGATAAATTTACATTTCACCCAGGCATAATGCAAACTTTACAAGTTTTTGAAATAACAGAAGGAAATGATCCAAATAGTAAAGAAGATTTAACAGTTATTGAAATAAAAGATTCATTAGAAAATATTTTAGAAAAATATTTAAATAAAAAAATAACTTTAATTCCTTGTGCTGGTGGTTCTGTTGTTGATAGTCAAAGAGAGCAATGGAATGATGGGTCAAATACATTGTGTATTGCACCAGGTGTAGTAATTGTATATGAAAGAAATGATATTACAAATGATGTACTTAGACAACATGGTATAAAAGTATTAGAAATGCCTAGTGCTGAATTATCTCGAGGACGCGGTGGTCCTAGATGTATGAGTATGCCATTATTTAGAAAGGATAACTAAGAATGAATTTAAAAGGTAGAAATTTTCTTAAATTATTAGATTTTAGTTCTGCTGAAATAGAATATTTAATTGAACTATCTAAAAAATTAAAAAAAATGAAGAAAGATGGTGAGTCTCATCAGTTTCTTCCGGAAAAAAATATCGCTTTGATATTTGAAAAAGATTCTACTAGAACTAGATGTGCTTTTGAAGTTGCCGCATTTGATTTAGGTATGCATTGCACTTATTTAGGACCAACTGGTTCTCAAATGGGAAAAAAAGAAAGCATAGCTGATACAGCTAGAGTTTTATCTAGAATGTATGATGGTATTGAATATCGTGGTTTTGGACAAGATATAGTAGAAGAATTAGCAAAATATTCAAGTGTTCCAGTATGGAACGGCTTAACTAACGAATATCATCCAACACAAATGTTAGCAGATATGATGACAATTGATGAACATTTTGGATATTTAAAAGGATTGAATTTTACTTTTTTTGGAGATGCAAGAAATAATATGGGAAATTCTTTAATGATTGCATGTTCTAAACTAGGTTTACATTTTACAGCTTGTGCTCCTAAAGAATTATGGCCAAGCGATAAACTAATAAAAGAATGTGAAAAAATAAATAATGAAACTGGTGGTAAATTAAAGTTTACTGAGGATATTATTGAAGGCGCAACTAATTCAGATATTATTTGCACAGATGTTTGGGTATCTATGGGTGAACCAGAAGAGGTATGGGAAAACAGAATTGCCTTATTAAAAAAATACCAAGTAAACGCAGAAATAATGAATACTGCTAATGAAAACGCAATATTTTTACATTGTTTACCAGCTTTTCATGATACTAATACTAAAATTGGTAAAGAAATAGGAACTAAGTTTAATTTAGAAGCTATGGAAGTTACCAATGAAGTATTTGAATCTTCAAAATCTAAAGTATTTGACGAAGCTGAAAATAGATTACATACTATTAAAGCTGTTATGTTAGCTACTTTAAAAGAAAATAATTAATTAAAGGAAAGTGAGTTTATGAAAAATAAAAAAAGAGAAATGATATCATCTTTTTCAATTATTTTTATTCTAATAATTTTACTTGGAGGAATAACTTATTTACTTCCTCAAGCAGAATACGTTGGAGAAGCTATTGTAAATGGAAGTGGAGTAGAAAGAGCTACTTTATCTGACATTTTAATGTCTCCTATATTAGGATTTGATAGTGCAATAGATGTATGTTTATTTGTATTAATTCTAGGAGGATTCTTAGAAGTAATTAATAAAACAGGAGCCTTTACAAAAGGAATTAAAGTATTAATTCAAAAATTAAAAGGTAAAGAATTATTACTTATACCAATACTTATGTTTATCTTCTCAATCGGAGGAACAACATATGGTATGTTAGAAGAAACTGTAATATTTTATGCAATATTAGCTGTTGCAATGGTTGCTGCAGGAATGGATACACTAGTTGCATCTGCTGTAGTATTACTAGGAGCAGGTTCAGGAGTTCTTGGATCTACTGTTAATCCATTTGCAGTTGGAGCGGCAGTATCAGCACTTCCAGAAGGAATTGAAGTTAACCAAGGTATTATAATTGGTTTAGGAGCAATTCTTTGGATTACTTCATTATTAATATCTATGTTCTTTGTAATGAGATATGCTAAAAAAGTAATCAATGATAAAGGATCTACATTCTTAAGCTTGCAAGAGCAAAATAATATGAAAAAAGCTTTTGGTGGTGAAGAAACTGAAGAAAAAGAAACTAAATTAACTGGAAAACAAAAAGTTACATTAGTATTATTTGCCTTATCATTCTTAGTAATGATTATTGGATTTATCCCTTGGGGAGAATTTGGTGTAACTATATTTGATGAATCAACTGCTTTCTTAACTGGATATCCACTTGGATTATGGTGGTTTTATGACGCAGCATTATGGTTCTTAGTTTCAAGTATCATAATTGCAGTTGTAAATGGTATGAGTGAAGCTACGTTTGTAAAAACATTTATTGCTGGAGCAGCAGGAATGATGAGTGTTATACTAATTATTGCTATTGCAAGAGGAGTAAGTGTATTAATGGGAGCAACATATTTAGATAATTATATTATCTATAAT
>CAYJFC010000021.1:358-672 GCA_964369625.1 uncultured Muribaculaceae bacterium | reverse complement strand
ATGCCCTTAAAAATGTATCTGGAGCAGTATTTGCACCACTTAACTATTTACTACATATGGTATTATCATTTTTAGTACCATCATCATCAGGTCTTGCGTCTATTTCAACACCAATCATGGCACCACTTGCTAGTGAACTTGGTTATAATGTAGAAACTACTATTATGACATTTGTTTCAGCAAATGGTTTAGTAAATTTATTTACTCCAACTTGTGGAGCTATAATGGGTGGTTTAGCACTTGCTAAAGTTGAATATAGCACATGGCTTAAATGGGTTTTAAAAGTAGTATTAGTAATAGCACTTGTTAATATG
>CAYJFC010000021.1:0-294 GCA_964369625.1 uncultured Muribaculaceae bacterium | reverse complement strand
CTGCCGAACAACAAGAATTAGTAAGTGTAGCAGTTAAAAATATTATTCCACTTATTAAAGATGGTCATCAAATAATAATAAATCATGGTAACGGACCTCAAGTAGGAATGATTAATTTAGCATTTACAAATTCTTACGGAAAAGATGATATACCTTTAATACCTTTTGCAGAGTGTACTGCGATGAGTCAAGGATATATTGGATTTCATTTACAAAAAGCATTAAATGTAGCATTAAAAGAGGAAAATATACAAAAAGAAGTTGTAACACTTATATCACAAGTAACTGTTAGTG
>CAYJFC010000020.1:0-25892 GCA_964369625.1 uncultured Muribaculaceae bacterium | reverse complement strand
ATGGGTGGACCAGATGGTGGTAATGGAGGAAGAGGTTCTGACATTATTTTTAAAGTGGATAAAAATTTAAAAACTTTAATAGATTTAAGATATCAAAAAACTATTAAAGGTGAGCGCGGAGAGCATGGTAAAGGTTCTAGTATGTATGGAAGAGGTAAGGAACCTGTTTATGTAATGGTTCCAGAAGGAACTATTGTTTATGATGCAGAAACAAATTATGTTTTATGCGATTTAACTGAAGATGCTCAAGAATATATTGTAGCTAAAGGTGGAAGAGGTGGAAGAGGAAATAAATCATTTGCAACTCATGATAATCCGGCGCCACAATTTAGTGAAAAAGGAGAACCAGGAGAAGAGAGAATTTTAAGAATAGAACTTAAAATGCTTGCAGATGTAGGTCTTGTAGGAATGCCATCAGTTGGTAAGAGTACTTTGCTATCAGTTATATCAAAAGCAAGTCCTAAAATAGCGGCATATCACTTTACTACATTATCACCAAATTTGGGTCTTGTAAAACTTGCAGATCAAAGATCATATGTAGTAGCTGATTTACCAGGTCTTATAGAAGGTGCATCAGATGGTATTGGTCTTGGTGATAAATTTTTAAAACACGCAATGCGTACTAGAATTCTTGCTCATGTAATAGATATGGGGGCAATGGAAGGTAGAAATCCAATAGAAGATTACGAAATTATAAGAAAAGAAATTGAGTCGTATGATGAAAAATTAACAAATAAAAAAGAAGTTATTATTGCTAATAAAATGGATTTAGAAAATGCTAAAGATAATTTAGAAAAATTTATTGAAAAATATCCAAATAAGCAAATAATAGAAATTAGTGCTGCGCTTAATCAAAATATTGATAACATGATGAGTGATTTAGCTGATGTACTTGATTCTATTCCTAAAAAAAGTATGTTTGAAAAAGAGGAATTTGAAGATTATATATTATTTGAATATAAAACAGATAAACCATTTACAATTCAAAAAGATAATAATATTTGGTTAGTATCGGGAGAAAAAGTAGAGAAACTACTGAAAATGACTAAATTTAATGAGTCAGAGGGAGTAAGAAGGCTAGCTCGTAAACTTAATAAAATGGGACTTGAAGATGAACTTGAAAAGTTAGGTGCTGTAGCGGGTGATGAAGTACAAATATTAGATTATATCTTCATTTATAAAGCTTAGAATATCGCCTATTTTTAAATATTTACTAGTGTTATTAGGTAAAACTATAATACTAGTATTTTTTTTGTCATTATTTATTTCAATAACTTTATTTTTATCAGCATTTTCATATTTATATATAACGTGATTTTTGTTGTTAATTCCTACAATATCTATTTTTGTATTTAAAAAAAATGTATGAATGTGATTCGTATTTAAAAATAAAAATCCTTCAAAAATATCATTTTTGCCTATAAGTGAAAAAAACTTTTTGAACTTACTTTTTATTACGTTAACATATAATTCTTCTTCATTAATAATTAAATTCATAATATCACCAATAAATTGTATGTAAAAAACAAAAAAATATGTTAATATAATATGTATTTAAGAAAGAAGGTTAAATATGGCTTTAATAAAATGTGAAGATTGCTTAAAAGAAATAAGTGATAAAGCACCTGCTTGTATTTTTTGTGGTTGTCCGGTTAATATAAAAAAACAAATTATAGAAAATAAAATAGATATTACTGATATTATTTTTGATGATATGTTAATAAATTTAACAATTGATGGAACTTTGTTTGAATGTTTAAATAGTTTTAGTAAAGATGGTATTATATACGGAATGTACACAAATGATAAATTTAATGAAGACTATAGTGATATTAGTGTACTATATTACTCTTATAAATATAGTGATAGCATTAATAATGGTAATTTTACAATAAATAGTGTAGATGAAAATATTCAAAATATACTTATGGAAGATTATCAAAAATCTAATCCGAATGCCTTAAAAAATAAATATATTGAGAATAAAAAAATATACGATAATGCTATGACTTTTAGAAATTTTATTAAAGATCAAATAAATGAATTTGCTAAAATACCAAATTTTCAAAAAAGTGTTAATTCATTTAAAGAAGTTAGTGATCTTATATGTGAAACAGTAGATAAATATTTTGACGAATTAGAAGCTAATGAAAATAAAATATTAAAATCCTGGAATATTACTATAGAAAATGAAAAATCAATAGCGTATGATCAAATTATAAGTGTTAAAAATAATTATAAAGCTTATACACGTACAAAGTCTAAAGAAATGTACTATAATTTAGTAATTGGTGGTGATTTTTTAGGTCAAGAATTATTTGTTTCAGAAACAATTGAAGACGGGAAATATTTATATTTAGAAGATTACCCTCAATATGCACTACTTAGTAAAAATGTTACATCATACGAAATATATAATGTTGATAATCAAAAAGATGTAGGCGGTGCTATAAGTGGTGGAGTAGTTGGTGGTTTATTACTGGGACCTATTGGTGGATTGTTGTTAGGATCTGCAGTATCTTCAATGAAAAAAACAAAATTTTTAATAAATTGGATCAATGGCAAAAAAAGTGTTATTGAAGTATATGGCGAACGAAATTATGATTTAATTGTGACCAAACTTAACATGAAAGTGTAAATATGGACAAATAAATGCATATATGATATAATAATCTCCTATACTTAAATTGGGAGAAGGGATTTATTATGGAAAAAGTAGAAAATAAATATTATTTAATACTTGAAAAAGTAAATAGACCAGGTGATTATTCATATATTAATATATCAGATCTTCCGGATGGTAAAAATTATAATTCTAGTGATATTAACTCTATAGATAGTTATACATTTTTATATAGTAAAGAAGAACTTATTGATATAATAAAAAAAGAAAACATCGTTACAATAGATTATATTTTAGAAGGTGAACTTAAAATCATTAAAAATAATGGCAAAATGAGATTACCTGTTACATATAAGGAAATGTTTGAATCGTTTAATTTAGTAGAATTTATAACTATGAATATTAAAAATAAAAATTTAATGAATACATTATATAATAAATATGCTAAATTAAATAATCAAAATAATATAGAATTTAAAAAATTATTAGAAGAAGAAAAAATTTCGGAATTAGTTAATTATATTAATAATTTAGAATATGTGAAAAGAAGAATGTTATATTTTTATATAATCGAAAAAATGAATTTTAAAAAACCAAAAGTTAAAGAGTTATTGCCAGTTGCATAATTCTTTTTATTTTAAAAAATTATAAACTGGTGTATAATATAAATAGAGGTGGTCTAAAATGAAGAAGATAAAAGATATTGATACATCAAGTGTTAATGATTTAATAGGAATAGGTAAAAAAATATTAAAATTAGTATATATTTTTATGATATTAGCTCTAATAATAGGCGGTATATTTATTGGAGAACAACTTAATATATTTAGTTCGATAGTAAATGTATTAGCAGTTTTATCACCAGTTTTTATAGGTTTTGTTATTGCGTGGCTATTTAACCCACTATTATTAAAACTACATAATAAAGGAATACCTAAATTAGGTGCCGCGGGAATAATTTATGCAGGAATAATTTTATTTATATATATATTTATAAGTTTATTTATTCCAATTATATATGAACAAATAAATGACTTTATTACAATTATTCCAAGTGTTATAGATGTAGTTAATGATTTACTTAATACTGTTGTTACATCAATAGGTGCAACAGGAGTTGACTTAGAAACGGTAGAATCAAGTATTATCGGATATTTAAGTGATATAAGCGGTAGTATAGCAAGTGCTATTCCAAGTGGAGCTTTAAATATAGTATCATCACTTTTCTCTGGTATAGTTAATTTTCTATTTAGTTTAATAATTGGTTTTTATTTATTAGTTGATTATGATAACATTATGAATAAATTTTTAAATTTTATTCCAGTTAAATACAAAAAAGATACAGTATTTTTATTTGACAATATAGGTAGTGCTGTAAGAAGATGTGTTAATGGTACTTTACTAATAGCATCGATGGTATTTGTTTGTGATACAATAGGTTTTGCAATAGTAGGGTTAGACGTAGCGCTTTTAATAGGTTTATTTTGTGGTATAACTGATTTAATACCTTATATAGGACCTTATATAGGTGGTGGATTTGCAGTTCTTGTTGCATATACACAAGGTCCTGTAGTAGGAACTGGAGTTCTAGTAATTGCTTTAATAGTGCAACTACTTGAAAATTATGTGTTACAACCAGTGGTAATGGGTAAAGCAACAAATTTACATCCAGTGTTAATCATAATTGGACTGCTTGTCTTTGGATATTTCTTTGGTATTGTAGGTATGATCCTAGCTTCACCAATATTAACTATATTCAAAGTAATAATAAATTTCGTAAATGATAAATATAATATATTTGATTTTAATGAACCTAAAATTATAAAAGAGTAACTTGAATATATAAGGCATACATGGTAAACTAATAATAGTTAAATATTTAACTATTATTTTTATTTTGAAGGGAACAGATATTATGAAAGAATTTACAGAACAAGAATTAGTTAGAAGAGAAAAATTAAATTTTTTAAAAGAAAAAGGCTTAGATCCATTTGGATATAGTTTTGATGTAACTACTAATTCTAAAGAAATAAAGGATTTATATGAAATAAAAACAAAAGAAGAATTACATGACCTTAATTTAGAGGCTACTATAGCTGGTCGTATTATGACTAAAAGAGGAAAAGGTAAAGCTGGTTTTTTTCATGTTCAAGATAAATTTGGACAAATACAAATATATATTAGATTAGACGTAGTAGGAGAAGCTGCATATGAAATTTTTGATCATGCAGATTTAGGAGATATAGTTGGTATTAAAGGTACTATAATGAAAACTAATATGGGTGAATTATCAATCAAGGCATCAGAATTTATTCATTTAACAAAAGCATTAAAACCTCTTCCTGATAAATACCATGGTATAGCAGATCCTGAAATAAAACTAAGAAAAAGATATTTAGATATGATTACTGATCCAGATGTAATGGAAATATTTAGAAAAAAACAAATATTTTGGTCTACAATCAGAAATTATTTAATTGAAAATGATTTTTTAGAAGTAGAAACTCCAATATTAGAAAATAGCGCTGGAGGGGCTGCTGCAACACCTTTTGCAACTCATCATAATGCACTTGATTTAGATGTTTTTTTAAGAATATCTATGGGTGAACTTTGGCAAAAAAAATTATTAGTAGCTGGTTACGAAAGGACTTTTGAAATTGGTAGACAATTTAGAAATGAAGGAATGAGTCCAGAACATTTACAAGATTATACTCAAATGGAATTTTATTGGGCTTATGCTGATTATAAAAAAGGTATGGATTTTGTTAAAGAAATGTATAAAAAAACTATAAAAGCAGTTTTAGGAAGACCTGATTTTACTTCAAAAGGTTATGATATAAACGTTGATAACGAATGGGAAATATATGATTTTGAAACAATTATTAAAGATAGAACTGGTATAAGTATTTATGAAGCTACAAAAGAAGATATTATAAAAGTATTGGAAAAAGAAGATATGGAATTTGATAAAAATGTACCATACTGGAGACTTGTAGATATTTTATGGAAAGTAGTGCGTAAAACATTAGCTGGTCCTGGTTTTTTAGTAGGGCAACCAGTAGAGTTAAACCCACTTCCAAAAAGATTAAAAGAAGATCCTAGAAAAGTAGCTCAATTTCAAATTATATTAGCGGGTAGTGAAATGGGTAATGGCTATTCAGAACTTAACGATGCAGAAGATTTAGAAGCAAGATTCCAAGAGCAAAGACAAATGGCTCTTGAAGGAGACGAAGAAGCTCATACACATGATGCAGAATTTATTGAAGCTTTAGAATATGGTATGCCGCCAGCATTTGGGTTTGGTGTATCAGAAAGATTATTTTCATCTATAATGGACAGACCAATTAGAGAGTGTGTAATGTTTCCTCTTATGAAACCATCAATAAGTGACAAAAATGTAGATTAATTTCTACATTTTTTTATTTCTTTATGATATAATTATTTTGGAGTGATATAAATGGCATATATTAAATATAAAGAATTAACTAAATATTTTAATTTTGAAACAGAACTTGAAGAAGCAGAGCTTCCTAAATACGTTAAGGATTACATAAGTGATCAAGAAAAAGTTTTAATAGTATATAAAACATCAAGAGATTTTGGTATATTTACAGATAAAAGAATGATTTTGTTTGATAAAAATCCTCTTTCAACTTTGAAAAAAACACATATTATACCTTATAAATCTATTTCTACAAGCGCAATAGGATTTGGTATTAATAGTGCGCAAATTATGCTTAGTCTTGATAGTGGTTATCCACTTCAACTTAATTTTGTAAAAATGTCTGATCAAAAGAAAACACATTTAAAAAATGTATATATTTTTATGACACAATGTAACCTATAAATAATTATTACCATATAAATCATTAATTATTTTATATAGTTCATCTTTAATATAATTGACTTCGTCAGTTATATTTTCTTTTTCAATATAGGGTTTTAAATTACTATTTTTCTTATAATTTTGTGAAACAGTGATAGACTGAGCATTTATTGTTTGTAATATTTGACCGATTAAACTAAAAAAATTACCTAAAGAATTTAACTGATTAATTGTAAGACCTTTTGAAATTGCAAATCCAAGTATACTTCCAATTGCAGAAAATTCATATGTGCCAAGAGAAAATAACCAGTCAGAAAATGATTTGAAATCTTGATTCATAAATTCTTTATAACTTTTATTATCCATAGTAAATTTTATGTAAAAGTAAATATTTAATTAAATAATATGGCGTAAGCTGTGTTATAATAATAAAAAAAGGAGTTAGTTTAAGTGGATACTGTAAGTACAATGGATTTTATATTATTTATAATAATATTGTTAGTAGTTTTTATAGGTGTTTTAGTTGGATTTAGAGCTGGAGCTAGTAGCAAAGCTGAAAAACCAAAAGTTAAAGCTAAACCTAAAACAACTACTAAAAAAGTAGTGAAGAAAAAATAATTACATCAGTAATTGTTTTTTGTTGACAAAAAGTAAAATTTTAATTATATTTAAATTGGTGGTAGTAGTGCAAAAAATAGTTAAAGATAGATTAATTAAATTGAGAAAAGAAAAAAAATATAGTATAAAAGATATGGCTAATATGTTAAATATTAGTATGTCTTATTACTCACAAATAGAAAATGGTAAAAGAAATTTGTATTATAAATTAGCAGTTAATATAGCTAAAATATTTAACTTGTTACCGGATGATATATTTTATGTAGAGGAAAAATAAATATTTCATATATTACCGTAGGGGGAACTTATGAAATTAAATGATAATCTATTTAATAAAATAGAAAAAAAGACAAATGTAAAAAAAGAAACTATTATTTCTTTAGCGGAAAAACTTCAAAATGGTAATATGAAAGATGAAAATACAATTAAAGATATTATAAATGTTTTAAGTAAAGCAACTGGTAAAAAAGTTAGTAAGGAGCAAACTGATAAAATAGTTAGTAAAATTGTGAAAGATCAAGTGCCTAAAAATGTAGATAAAATGTTTTAAGAATAATTAGTTATTCTTTTTTATTTAAATAAATGTCATATATAAATATATATTACAATATATTTAAGTAGTAAAAGGAAAGGTGTTTATGAATAAAGAACAAATAATATCTTCCATATCAAAAAAAGGTAATGGAGAAATTTATTTAGGTGTAGTTGGAGCAGTGCGTACGGGTAAATCGACATTTATAAAAAAAGTTATTGAAAATTTAATAGTTCCTAATATTGAAGATGAATATGAAAAGAAAAAATGTTTAGATGAAATACCACAAAGTGCAGAAGGTAAAACTATAATGACAACAGAGCCTAAATTTGTTCCATCAAGTGGAGCAACAATTAAAATTAATGATTTTACTACTAGTATAAAATTAGTTGATTGTGTAGGTTATGTGGTAAATGATGCAAATGGATTTACAGATGAAGATGGAAATCCTAGAATGGTTAATTCACCATGGTCTAGTGAAGCTATACCATTTACAGAAGCTGCAGAAATAGGAACAGAAAAAGTTATTAAAGATCATGCTACAATAGCTATAGTAATAGCAACTGATGGATCTTTTGGAGATATCAAAAGAGAAAGTTATGAAGAAGCAGAACAAAAAGTTATAGATGAACTACAAAGTATAGGAAAACCATTTATTGTAGTACTAAACTCTAATAATCCGAGTAGTGAAACTACTATTAAGTTAGCAAATGAATTAGAAGAAAGGTATAGTGCTCCGGTAAAATCTATTGCTGTGGATAAAATGAGCGAACAAGAAATTGTTGAAGTATTAAAATCTGCTTTATATGAGTTTCCTGTTTTAGATATAAAAGTGTCCATACCAGAGTGGGTGCATGTGCTTGCGAATAAACATGAAATAAAGTCAAATTATTTGGATATGATTAGGGAAAGTGTTTTAAATGTTGAAAAAATAAAAGATATTGAATTTATTACTAATTATTATGAAAATAGTGAATATATTTCTAAATCATATATAAGTGAGCTTGATGCAGCTAGTGGATGCATTACTATAAATTTAGAATCGTCTGAAGAACTTTATAATAATACATTAAAAGAAATGCTTGGTGAAACAGTTATGAATAAAGCAAGTATACTTAAAATGTTTAGTACATATAGTGATGATAAAGAAGAATATAATTCAATGAAAATGGCTCTTAAAATGGCTAAAACTACCGGTTATGGAATTGTGTATCCAGGAACTAAAGATATGAAACTTACGGCTCCAGAGGTAATAAAACAAGGTACTCGCTATGGAGTTAAACTAAAAGCAGTAGCTTCTTCTATACACATGGTAAGAGTAGATGTTGAGTCAACCTTTGAACCTATTATAGGGTCAGAACTTCAGTCTAAAGAACTTATAGATTATTTAATGAAAGACTATGAAACAGATCCAAGTAATATATGGAAAAGTGAAATATTTGGTAGAAGCTTAGAAACTGTAGTTGGAGAAGGAATTAAAGCAAAACTTAGTATGATGCCGGATAATACAAGATTTAAATTAGGAGATACAATTACTAAAATAGTAAACAAGGGATCAAATACTTTAATAGCATTTGTTTTATAAGCTACATTTTGTAGCTTTTTATTTGTTTTTAATTATCATTTATTGTATAATACATATTGGTAAAGAAAAGATAATATATAGGTGATAAATATGGCAGTATTAAATATAGGACTTGATGTAGGGTCAACAACAATCAAAGTAGTGGTAATGAATGAATTAAAACAAATAATTTATAGCGATTATCAAAGGCATTATTCGGATACTAAAAATGTATTATGTGATATGTTAAATAATCTTTTAGATAAATATAAAGATAATGAGTTTAAAATTACATTAACAGGCTCAGGAGCATTAGATGCATCTAATAAATTAGATATAGAGTTTATCCAAGAAGTTATATCATGTAAAGCATCAGTATCTAAATATATTCCTAAAACAGATGTAGTAATAGAACTAGGTGGAGAAGATGCTAAAATTATTTATTTTGGTAATTCAATAGAACAACGTATGAATGGAACGTGTGCTGGCGGTACAGGAGCATTTTTAGATCAAATGGCAACATTGCTTAATACAGATGCGATGGGTTTGAATGAATTAGCTAAGGATTATAAAACTATTTATCCAATAGCCTCAAGATGTGGCGTATTTGCAAAAACCGATATTCAGCCTCTTATAAATGAAGGTGTTAAAAAAGAAGATTTGGCTGCTTCTATTTTTCAGGCAGTAGTAAACCAAACTATAAGTGGTTTAGCTTGTGGTAGACCAATTAAAGGTAATGTTGCATTTTTAGGAGGTCCACTTAATTATTTATCGGAACTTAAGAATAGATTTATAGATACTTTGAAATTAAAAAATGAAGAAATAATAATAAGTGAAGAGCCACATTTATTTGTAGCTAAGGGAGCTTCGCTAGCAGCATTTAAAACTAATATAGTTTCTAAAGAAGAATTAAAACAAAAAATAAATGAATATAAATATGAATCAAATGATTTAGGTGAAGGTGTTAAACCATTATTTGTTGATAACAATGAATATCAAAGATTTAAAAAAAGACATAGTTTAGCAAGTGTTAAAAGAAAAGATTTATCTAGTTATAAAGGAGATGCTTTTATAGGAATTGATGCTGGTAGTACAACAACGAAACTTATATTAACTGATAATGATGATAACATACTATATACTGATTATGGCGGTAATGAAGGAAATCCACTTAAAAGTGTTATGAAAAGTTTGAAAAAATTATACAAAGAAATGCCCGAAGGTGTAATTATAAGATATAGTGGAGTTACTGGTTATGGTGAAAAACTTATCGAATCAGGATTAAAAATTGATATGGGTGAAGTAGAAACGATAGCCCATTATGCAGCAGCTAAAAAATTTAAGCCTGATGTTACAAGTATTGTAGATATTGGTGGTCAAGATATGAAATACATCAAAATAAAAAATGGTGTAGTTGATAATATAATGTTAAATGAAGCATGTTCTTCTGGTTGTGGTTCATTTATAGAAACTTATGCTATAAATTTAAATTTAACTTTAGAAGAATTTGTAAATGTAGCCATTAAATCTGATAGTCCGGTTGACTTAGGATCAAGATGTACTGTTTTTATGAATTCTAAAATTAAAGAAGCTCAAAAAGAAGGTTATAAAATAGGAGATATTGCAAGTGGTCTAGCTAATTCAGTAGTTAATAATGCGCTTTTAAAAGTTATGAAAATAAGAGATATATCAGAGCTTGGAGAAAATATTTTAGTTCAAGGTGGTACATTTTATAACGATGCAGTATTAAAAGCTTTTGAAGATGCTGTACAAAAAGAAGTGGTTAGACCAGATATTGCCGGATTAATGGGAGCTTATGGAATGAGTATTCTTGCCAAAGAAAAATACAGATCTATTGGTGAAAAATATTTCTCTACAATACTTAATATTGAAAAAATAAATAATTTAACTACAAATGTTAAACATACAAATTGTAATTTATGTGAAAATAAATGCAAATTATCAATTAATAAATTTAATGATAGTAGTGTTCCGTTTATAACTGGTAATAAATGTGAAAGAGGAGCAGGACAATTAACTAGAAAAAGACTTCCTAATATGGTTAAATACAAAAATGAAAGATTATTTAATTATGAAAGTAATAAATTAGCACCAAGAGGACAAATTGGTATACCTAGAATATTAAATATATATGAAGATTATCCATTTTGGCATACATTTTTTACTAGTTTAGGCTTTGAAGTGGTGTTGTCAGAAAAAACAACAAGAAAAACATATGAAAAAGGAATGGAATCAATGCCTAGTGAATCAGTTTGCTATCCAGCAAAACTAGCTCATGGGCATATAGAAAGTTTAATAGCTAAAAATATAAAAACAATATTTTATCCAGCAATGATTAAATCAAGAAAAGAAGTTAAAAATGCTGAAAATAATTTTAATTGTCCAATAGTTATATCATACTCAGAAGTTATAAAAAATAACGTTAAAAATTTAGAAAAAGAAAATGTTAAATTTATGAATCCTTTTTTACCATTTGATACTAATAATTTAGCAGAAATTATATATAATTTAGAAGAGTTTAAAGAATATAATTTTACTAAAAAAGAATTAAAAAAAGCGGCTTTACTAGCAGAAAAAGAATATTTTAATTATAAAAAAGATATAAAAAACAAAGGCAAAGAATATTTAGAATATATAAATCAAAATAATTTAAAGGCTATAGTGTTAGCTAGTAGACCATATCAAATAGATTCTGAAATAAACCATAATATTGACTCTTTAATAACTTCTTTGGATTTATGTGTATTAACTGAAGATAGTATAACTTTAGATAATATAGATACAAATGATTTAAGAGTTGTTAATCAGTGGGTATATCATTCTAGACTTTATAGAGCCGCACATATTGTTGGGCAAAATAAAAATTTAGAATTAGTACAACTCAATTCTTTTGGATGTGGCCTTGATGCGGTTACATCTGATCAAGTTGAAGAAATACTTAAAAATTATGGTAAGATGTTTACTTTAATAAAAATAGATGAAATTAATAATTTAGGAGCAGCTAGAATAAGACTTCGTTCATTAAAAGCAGCAATGGAAAGAAAAGTAGATACAAAATACATAGATGAATATATAGTTTCAAAAGAAAAATTTACTAAAAATATGCAAAAAGATTACACTATATTAATTCCTCAGATGGCTCCGATACATTTTAAGTTAATTGAAGAAGTTTTTAACTTTTCAGGTTACAAAGTAAAACTTTTAGAAAAATGTACTGCAGAAACAGTAAACGTTGGATTAAAGCATGTTAATAATGATGCATGTTATCCATCACTACTTGTAACAGGGCAGCTTATTGAAGCTTTAAAAAGTGGTGATTATGATATAAATAAAACAGCAGTTATGATGTCACAAACAGGTGGTGGCTGCAGGGCAACAAATTATATATCTTTTATTAGAAAAGCTTTAAAAGATGCTGGTTTAGAACAAGTGCCTGTTATATCATTTAGTGCAGCAGGACTTGAAAAAAATCCTGGTTTTAAAATTACTTTACCAATGCTTTTAAAATTATATAAAGCTGTTACATATGGTGATTTACTTCAAAAAATGCTACTTAAAAATAGAGCAAATGAATTAAATAAAGGCCAAAGTGAAAATCTTTTTAATGAGTGGATGAGCAAATGTAAAAAGCTAATTAATTCATCATCTACTAAAGAATATTCAAATAGTTTATATGAAATAGTAAGTGATTTTGAAAAAATAGAGTTTGATAATATAAATAGACCTAAAGTAGGAATTGTTGGAGAAATCCTTGTTAAATATCATCCATTTGGGAATAATAATTTAGTTGGTCAATTAGAAAATTTAGGTGCAGAAGTAACACTTCCAGATTTAATGGGGTTTGTAAAATACTCTGCTACAGGAAAAATAACCACTAAAAAATTATTAAATGAATCTATTATAACTGGAGAGCTTATGAAACACGTAATAAAAATAATAGAATATTTAGAAAAAGATTTGCGTAAAGCTTTAGGGTCTAGCAATAAAAACTATTTAATGCCTACAGATATATTTCATTTAATGGATAAATCTAAAGATATACTATCTGATGGTAACCGAACTGGAGAAGGATGGTATTTAACAGCAGAAATGATTGAATATATTGAAAATGATATTGGAAATATAGTTTGTGCTCAGCCATTTGCATGTTTGCCTAATCACGTAGTTGGAAAAGGTGTAATTGGAACTTTGAAAACTTTATATCCAAATTCTAATATAGTGCCAATAGACTATGATCCAGGAACAAGTGAGGCTAATCAAATAAATAGAATTAAACTTATGCTTAGTGTTGCAAATGATAACTTATTAAATAATAGTGTTACAAAATTTGTAAAAGAAAAAAAGAAAAATACACAAAAATAAATGTATATTTTCTTTTTTTATTAAAAAAAAAGTTTTTAAGTAGTAAAATATATGGTATAATTATTTTAATTATAGGAGAGTATGAGTAGTGAAAAAAATTAGTAAAAATAAAATAGATTTTCGCAAAATAAATATTATATTTGTTCTTATAGTTGCAATAATTTTTGTAAGTATAAGTGTAGTTACATTTGCTAGATATGTTAGTTCATCGATATGGGATTATTATTTAGAATCTCAAAAATTTTACTTTACAAGTGCCCACTTAAATAATAGTACAACGCTTGATAATAATTGGTCTGGTGGTGCTGTAGCTTTTGAACTTTCTAATTTTAATGAAGCAAACGAAGTGTCAGATCATGAAATAACTTATGAATTAAAGTGTGATATTATAGGTGACTCAACGGGTAATTTATCTTGTGATTTAAATGGAACTGGCTCAAATGAATATACCGGAGTTCTTCAAAAAATTACAGTGTGTCGTAATGATACAAGTGATGGGGTTGATACATCTACGCTTAATGAAGAAACTTGTAACAATAGAGGTTATACTTGGGTAAGTGGTCATAGTAGTTTAAATAATTTTTTTGAAATTACTTCTAGTGACCCGAATCATAATATAGAAGAAGCTAAAGTGAAAATCACAGCTAAAGCAATTGACCCTTATACAAAAACGTTATCTGGAGAATTTCATTTAGTAAAAGATAAAACTATAACAGAAGACTTAGTAATAGAACATGAATCATATGCTAATTATGAAAAAATAATTGTAAGTAACTACTCGCATAGATCTAAAGAATTTTTCTTAAGATGGGATGCTAGTAAAGTGAAAATATCTAAAGGTGATTATAATACACAAAGTATTGATACTAACGGTTATATAAATGAAATAGAATTTAAAGTTGAAAAAGATGAAACTGTAACATTTACTTTTTATAAAACAAATGAATCGGACGTAATAACGCTAGAAGACTTTTTCTTAGTAGAAAAACCTGTTGAAGAAGGAATTAGGGTTAGCTCTATAAAACTTACTGAATTTTCTGCCGGTGTAACAGAAGCAAGTGCCTCTTCATATACCGATACAACTACTAATATTCATTTATCACTTCCAACTGAAAATTCAACATTTACATATGAGGTGACAATTGAAAATACTACAACTGATTATTATTATTTAAGAAACATAGTTGATTTATTAAATTCATCAAATATTAAATATACAACACTAGGTCTTAGTTTATACCACGAATTTGCACCTGGAACAGCTCTTACATTTCATATAATATATGAAGGGGATAGTCATATAACAACTGAAGAAATATTTTTAAATACAGAATATGACTTTATTAAGGGAAAATTATATGAAGATGAAACTTTAAATGGAGCAACTCCAGAAATAATAGATGGGCTTATACCTATTGTTTACAATGAAAGTGAAAATTCATGGGAAAAAGCAGATGTAGTTAATGGAGAGTGGTATGACTATGATATTCAAAAATGGGCTAATGCAGCATCAGTAGTTTCTTCAAAAAAAGATTATTATGTTGAATCAGCACCTGGAACATTGATAAGCATGAGCGATATAACTTCTATGTTAGTATGGATTCCAAGACACTCGTACACAATAAAAGATACTTACGGATATAGTGGTTATAATGCTTCACCAGTAAGTGCAGAAACACCAGGACAAATAAATATCAAGTTTTTAGGAACTGAACATACTGATTTAGGAACTGGAGCTTACAGTGGTTCTTATGCTGAAAATTATTATACTTCATCAGCATTTTGTTGGGGAAATTCATGTGATGACCCTGATACAAGAGATAATGCCGAAAATACCGAAATAAAAGGTTTTTGGATAGCGAAATTTGAGGCATCTAAAGTAGGTGATATTCTTTATTCAAAACCTAATATGAAACCTATGTCAGGTTATACTATTGCAGATACATTTCATTATGTGCAAAATTTAATGAATGGTAATGCAGGTTATGAAAATTATGGTTATGTAGGTTATGTAGATGCGCATTTAATTAAAAATACTGAATGGGGAGCTATATCATATTTATCTCAGTCAAAATATGGTAAATATGGAAATACAGACTATACAGGAGCTAACAAAGAAATATATATAAATAACTGTAGTACATATATAACAGGTATAGGTGGATCAACGCCACATCAAGGAAGTACTACAGCAACATGTTATACAAATACATATGATACATATAATGGAATGGGAGCATCAACTACTGGTAATATTTATGGAGTATATGACATGGTTGGAGGTACATTTGATAGAGTTATGGCAGTAATTTTAGACTCAAGAGGTAACTTTATTCCTGATTATTCTGGATTTACTTCACTACCTGAGGGAAGATATATAAATGTATATCCGTATGGAACTTATACAGAAGGCGACACATCTCCAATAAAAGGTGATGGACTTACTGAAACTTTATATTTTTATGAAGATAGATATTTAGGAGATCCTAGATTTACAGGAACTAATTATTATTTATATCACTGGATATACAGAGGAGGAAGTTTATTCTTTTCTAATACTGAAGCTAATGGTATATTTTCTTATACGCTATTTAATGGACAGGCAGATCCACATCACTCATCTAGATTTACCATAACAATGTATGGTTCTGTTATAGAAAACATAACTTAGAATGCAATAGCATTCTTTTTTTGTTACGAAAAAGATACTATTGTATTTAATCTTAGTGTAAATATTTGTAAAATACAAATAGTACTTTTAGTAAATAATTAGTCAAATTGGGCTAAAATATGCGAAATATAGTTAAATTTTAATATATGTATTGCTTTTGAAAAAATTATTTGATAATCTTAGATTGTAAGAAAAATAACTCTTACGCCTTAGAATGTACGGGAGGTAGAAACATGTCTAAAACTGAATTAGTAGAACTAATCGCTAGCAAAGCTGGTTTAACAAAAGCTGATGCTACAAGAGCACTTGATGCTACAATGGAAGGAATTACTGAAGGACTTAAAAAAGAAGGTAAAGTTGCTTTAGTTGGATTCGGAACTTTCTCAGCTAAAAAAAGAGAAGCTAGAGAAGGAATTAATCCTCAAACTAAAGAAACAATTCAAATTCCTGCTAAAGTTGTTGCTTCATTCAAAGCTGGAAGCAAATTAAAAGACGCTTTAAATTAATTTGAGAAAAAAGATTAGCATTTGCTAATTTTTTTCTTGCGTTAAAGAGTTGTAAAAAGGCTCTTTTTTTGATAATATAAATGTATAATAGGTGAAAATAAATGAAACATAAAAAGAAAGTGTTATTAGTACTTTTAATATTGATAGTGTCACTAAGTACACTTCTTTTAAGTGTAGCATCTTTTGCGCCAGAAAAAGAAATAACAGGTAATTTATTTGCAATAATGCTTGAAGAAGATGATGGATCATATTATGAAAGTGATTTAGAAATTTTTCCAGATAATTATATATATAATGCAGAAAAAACATATTGTGTAAATGGTTCAGTAGTAAACTGGGATAATACAAATAAAGTGGCTAATATAAAAGCAGATGGCTCAGAAAAGTGTTATATATATTTTGATAAATTATTCAAGGACTTCACATATACAGGAAATTATCAAACGTACGTAGCTTCTGAAACAGGAAGTTATAAAATAGAAGCTTGGGGTGCTTCTAGAATGAGTTATGCAACAGCGTCTTATACTTCAGGTTATATTAATTTAACTGAAGGAGAAGTTTTATATGTTTATGTTGGTGAAGGCGGATATTTAAGCAGCAATGGAACATCATTTAACGGCGGGACTGGTTCAAGTGGTGGAACACCTGGTGGAGGAGCAACAGATATAAGATTAGTTAGTGGTGAGTGGTATAATGCAACTAGTATTAATTCAAGAATAATGGTAGCAGCTGGAGCTGGTAGAGGGCAATCAGGTGATAATACTATAGCAGCTGGTGGCGGTTTAATAGGTTATAGCGGTGGAGTTGCAACAGGGGGAACGCAAACTTCATTAGGGACAAAAGAGCATACTGCCTTTTATGATTCAAAATTTGGTATTGCAAATGGTGGTTGTCCATCTGGAGGTGGTTATTACCCAGGTGGAGGAGCAATGTGTGCTTCTGGTAGTTCTAGCGCTTCATCATACATATCAGGTCATACTGGAGCAGTTGCTATAACTAGTGCAAGTAACCAAAGTCCTAAAAGTGGCTGCACATCGGGAACAACAAATAATGTGTGCAGTATTCACTACTCAGGAAAAACATTTACAAATACAGTAATGATAGATGGAGCGGGATATAACTGGACAAATGTAAAAGGAAGTCAAACAGCAATGCCAAATCCTAGTGGTGGAACATATGCTTTAGGAGTAGGTCATGCAGGAAATGGATACGCAAGAATAACGTTAATCAAATAATTAAAGAGTTGAATAAATACTCTTTTTTTGATAATATAAATGTAAGGTAAGATATATGAAAAATATAAAAAATATATTTGCAAATATATTAAAAAAACTTAGGAAAATAACTTCTAAGTTTTTAAGCGTGTTAAAAGAAAATAAAAATATATCAGTATCAATATTAGTGTTAATATTATTAGTAAGCGTAGGAATAATAATAACGTATTCATATTTTAGATTAAGTAGCGAAAATAATATATTTACAGGATCAGCAGATTATTATGCAAATCCAGATTTAAATATAAAATATATGATAGAAAATAGAAATGCAGAAGGATCGGGAGATGGAAGTTATACAGCATACTGGAGTGCTCCAGTAGCGGGATATACTTATAATGCAGAAAAATCTAATTGCAGTAATGGAGCAACGTTTACAAGAAATGAAGCAGATGAAACATTTGATATATATTCAAAAGGAAAGACAGAATGCGAATTTTTCTATGAAGCAAATGATGATGCAGTAGTGGCGGATACTATCCTAGAAATATATAAAGAAAATAAAACAACAGGAGAATATGAACTAGCATATGATTATAAATTAGAAACGCTTTTAAATGGTGGATACGAGTTTAATGATACGCTTAGTACATGTTCTAGTGGAAGCATTGCTCTAGATGCAGTAAGTAAAAAAATAGTAATGACATCAACAAGTGTGAATAACTGCAAGGCATATTTTGATTTAGGAACAAGCGAGTATAACTATACTGGAGACTATCAAACATTTACGGCACTTGAATCAGGAACATATAAATTTGAAACTTGGGGAGCAAGCGGTTCTGGAACTTATGAATGTAATTCAAAAGGAGCATATAATGCAGGAGAAATATATTTAGAAAAAGGTGAAACTTTTTATATTTATATAGGAGAATATGGAGATAAAATTATAAGTGCATATAATGGTGGAGGTGCAGCATATACTTCAGTAGCAGGGTCTGGTGGCGGAGCAACGGATATAAGGTTAATTTCAGGTGATTGGGACACAGCAGCGGGATTAAATTCAAGAATTATGGTGTCAGGTGCAGGAGGTGGCGGATCCAAAAATTATTCAATATATGACCCTGATCATGCTGGTGGATTAATTGGCGATACTGGGTATGCAACTTCATATACAGCTTATACTGCTTCGGGAGGTACTCAAACGTCTGGAGGAGTCGTGAATAATTATAATTCTTCATATTCTGCTGGAACTAACGGTATATTTGGAATTGGCGGTAACGGCGGGGGTTCTGGTTCTAATGGAAGTTCTTCCGGAGGAGGAGGATATTATGGTGGTGCAGGTGGCTCAAGGTTATTAAGTGGATCATGGCCTGCAGGTGGTGGATCATCATATATATCAGGTCATACAGGTAGTGTAGCAATTACAAATGAAACGGATCGAAGTCCAAGAGGTATTGACTTTAAAGTGAGGTATATTGAAGCAGGTAGTAATGGTAGCACTTCAAATACGGGTAATTTCTATGTAGAGCTAGCAGCATATAACTTAAATGGTAATAATATTGCATATGGTAAAACAGTAACTACAACAGGAGTGGAAAGTGATACTCAGCCTTTATCCAGAATAACGGATAGTTCTACATTAACAACGCCATATGCTTCGATAGGTTCTGGGAAAGTGTCGATAACAGTGGATTTAGGTGCTGAATATATATTAAGTGGAATTAATCTATGGAGGTATTATGGAGATGGTAGAACTTTCTATGAAACATACCTAAAAGTGTATAATGCAGATAAAACTAAATGGGCGTATTTGCATAATTATGAAATAGATGGAACTTATGCTGAAAGTAGTACGCCTAAAACTGTGTACCTAAATTGCACTACAGGAACTACTGATAAACTATGTTCGCATCATTATTCGGGATATATATTTGATAATACTATAATGATAGATGGAGAAGGATATAACTGGACAAATGAAAAAGGATCACAAGTAGCAATGCCAAGTCCTAGTGGTGGAACATATGCGCTTGGAATAGGTCACTCTGGACATGGATATGCAAAAATAACATATATGGGAGAATAAATAATATTTATTCTTTTTATATGTAAAATAATAAATATTGCTTTAAAAATAATTAATTAAGTGGTAAAATTATATTGGTGATAGTATGAAAATTAAAAACCAAAAATTATTTAAAAATAAAAAACAAATGGTGATATATATATTTCTTTTTATGTTAATATTTGCAGGTTTTATATATTTAGGAAATAAAAGTTATGTTTTAGACGAAGAAGATAATATTATATTTAGCAGTGAATTTAAAAGTGTATCTGAGAATAATATTTATAATTATTCTGATGCAAGAAAAGTTCTTGACGTTTTAGAAAAAGATGCTGTTATATTATTTGGTAGTTCTCTAAATAAGTGGACTGAAGATGTGGCAAAAATGTTAAATGAAGTTGCTATAGAAAATGAAATAGAAGAAATATTATATTATGATTTTTTAGATGATAGAAATATAAATAATGGAAATTATGAACTTATAGTTAATGAAATATCTAGTTATGTATATACATTAGATACAGGGGATAAAGATATATATGCTCCGCTTTTATTGATTATAAAAGATGGAAAAGTTATATACAGTTATGATGAAGTTAGTATGGTTAAAGGAGATGTTTCTCCTGAAGATTATTGGACAGAATATAATAAAAATATATTTAAAAGTAATTTAAATGCAGCATTTAATATATATAAAGAAGGTAAATAATGGATGATATAAGAAGTAAATTTGGATTTTGGGTATTTATATTAATTTTAGTAATATTTATAGTAGGTGGATATATAACTATGAATTATATGATTAATAAAGAAACAAAAGATGAAACAAAAACAGATGTAATAGTGGAAATAAATGAAAAAAGAATTGATCCTACAAAAGGGTACATATATTTAGAGGAAACAGATACTGTTATTAAAGAATATAGCATTGGTTATCCAACGCTTGTAATTAATATGGAAAGTGGTAAAGAAATAGCAGAAACTATTAACGCTGAGGTGAAAACTTATGAAGGTAGTGTTAAAAGTATGGATGAGGCTACAATTCCTGAGGGAGCAGAATACTTTGGGAATGAAGAAAATATTTATAGTTTAACATATAAAGAATTTGAAGTAATTGAATTTGGAAACTATGTAACTTTGATTACAAAAGATTTTAATTATGATGTTCTTAAATTTATGACAGCTTTAAAAACAGATAGTTATACTTTTAATAAAAATTCAGGAGAACTTGTTGTAGAAGAGGAATTATTAAATTCATATGGTAAAACATTAGATGATATTAAAAATGAAATCAAAAATAATTTAAATGCTCTTAATATTGGAATAAATACAATTAATGTTGATGAAACTATAAATAATTTTAATTATGGAATATATATTAATAAAGTAGGTCAACTTGAAGTTACTTACTTAGTTAAATCGACAAATCAAGATTATTATGATAAACTAGTTATTAATTAAAGGAGAAAAAATATGTATAACGAAGAAAATAGAATGAAAAAAGCTATAGAAAATGTAAAAGATAAATTAACAACTATTAGAGCTGGTAGAGCTAATCCAGCAATGCTTAATGGTATTATGGTAATGTGTTATGGAGCGCCAACTCCTATTCAAAGTGTTGCTAATATTACTGTTCCAGAAGCAAGGAAATTATTTGTTAAACCTTTTGATAGATCTATAATAAAAGATATTGAAAGAGCTATTAATGAAGCAAATATAGGTATCGCTCCTAGTAATAATGGTGAAACTATTATTTTAACAGTTCCAGATCTAACTGAAGAAAGAAGAAGAGAATATGTTAAAATGGCTAAAACTATTGGTGAAGAAGGAAAAGTTGCCCTTAGAAATATTAGACAAGATACTAAAGAGGCTATATTAAAAGATGAATATCCTGAAGATGAGGAAAAATCTCTTTTAAATGATTTACAAGAATTAATAAATAAATATAACAAATTAGTAGATGAAGAAATAAATTTAAAAGAAAAAGAACTTATGTCTATGTAAGTTTTTTTATTTAAGAAAGGATATGTATGTTTAAAGATTTGAAAGTAGTATTTATGGGGACTCCATCATTTAGTGTTCCGGTTTTAAAAATGCTAATAGAAAATACGAATGTAATAGCAGTAGTTTCGCAGCCTGATAAAATGGTTGGTAGAAAAAAAGAAATAACTTATTCTCCGGTAAAAAAAGTAGCCATAGAGAACAATATTGAAGTTTTGCAACCCATTAAAATTAGGCAAGATTATGAGAAAATAATTTCACTTAATCCTGATATAATAATAACTGCAGCATATGGTCAAATAGTGCCAAAAGAAGTGCTTGATTTACCTAGACTTGGATGCATTAATATTCATGGTTCTCTTTTGCCTAAATATAGAGGAGCAGCTCCAATTCAGTGGAGTATAATTAATGGTGATAAGTATGCAGGTATTACCCTTATGTATATGGATGAAACTATGGATACTGGAAATATGATTGCAAGTGATAAAATAATAATAGAAAAAGAAGACAATGTAAAAACATTATATGAAAAACTAAGTATTTTAGGGGCTAATTTATTAAAAAATAACTTAGAAGCTCTTGTGAGTGGTACTAATGCAAGTGTGCCTCAAGATGAAAATAAAGTAAGTTATGCTAGGATGCTTAAAAGAGAAGATGAACTAATTTTATTTAATGATAGTACTTTAAATATATTTAATAAAATAAAAGGAATTTATCCAAATGCATATTGTATGATAAATAATGAAACTTTTAAAATTTTAGAAGCTGATTATAAACTAGCAAATGTAAATGAAGCATCAATTATGAAAGTTGATAAAAAAGAAATGGCTATATCAACTAATGATGGATATATTATTCCTCTTATAGTAAAGCCTTTTGGTAAAAAAGAAATGGATATAAAAAGTTACTTAAACGGGATAAATAAAGAAATATATAATGGTAAAAAAGTAAATGATAGTTTAGATATTTAAACTATCATTTTTTAATTATGAAAATTTTGTGAAATTAGCAGTTATATATTGACAAGTGCTAAGCATACTATTATAATATGATTAGCACTATCAAAAGAGGAGTGCTAAAAGGTGGTGATTAACATGAATAATAGAAGTAGTGAAATACTTAAAGAAATTGTTGAAAGTTATATTAAAACAGTAAAACCGGTTGGTTCTAAGTCGCTGTGTACTAAATTTGGATTATCTTCTGCTACAATTCGTAATGAAATGAAAGGATTAGAAAATTTAGGTTTAATAGAAAAAAACCATATATCAAGTGGTAGGGTACCTAGTGAAAAAGGATATCGTTATTATGTAGAGCATTTAATGATACCAGAAGAATTAAATGGTAAAGATGTATTAAAGTTACAAAAAATATTTTCAAATAATGAACTTGTTATAAGTGATACAATTACTAAATGTATGGAAATAATAAGTGATTTAACAAATTATGCTAGTGTTGTTTTAGGTAAAGCGGCATCAGATAATTTGCTTCAAAAAGTTGATATAATTGCACTTGATGATACTAAAATAGTTGCGCTTGTTTGTACAGATAAAGGAATAGTGGAAAATAAGAAATTTAACTTACCTGAAGGTACTGATATAAAAGAAATTATCAAAGCAAATGAAATTATTAATAAGCTCTTAATAGGAACTCCTATAAATGAGGCGAGTGAAAGATTAGAGTTTGAAATCAAACCAATTATTATTAAAGAAATAAATCAATATGAAACTATTTATAATATATTTTACAATGCTTTTAATGATTTTGTAAGTAATAATTCAAATGTTCATGTAAGTGGTCAATCTAAAATTATTAGTCAGCCAGAATACCAAAATCCTACTGAAATTAAAGAAATTGCAAGTAAACTTGATAATTTAAGTGTTTTAAAAAAAATAGAAGATAAAACACAAGATAAAGATATTAAAATTTTTATAGGTGAAGAAAATAAGCTGGACCCCAATCTAACGGTAGTTAAAAAGAATTTTAAAGCTGGAGGAGAAGAAGGAACAATAGCAGTTATTGGGCCTAAAAGAATGGATTATAAAAAAATAGTAAGTTTGCTTAAATATGTAGATGATCATATTGAAGGAAAGGAAAATTAAATTGGAAGAAAAAGAGAAAAAAACAAGTAAGCCAAGAGTTAAAAAAAATAATGAACTTGAAAAACTTCAAGGTGAATTTAAAGAACTTAATGATAAATTTCTTAGAACACTTGCAGAAATGCAAAATGTTAAACGTCATAAAGATGAAGAAATATCACGTATTAGAAAATACGAAAGCGCTGATTTGATTGTAGAACTTTTAAATGTTGTGGATGACTTTGAAAGAGCAATCATGGTAAACACAGAAAATGAAGAAATAAAAAAATTCTTAGATGGATTTGAAATGATTTATGCTTCACTTAAAAATATTTTGACTAGTAAAAATGTAGAAGAAATTAAATGTTTAAATGAAGAATATAATCCAGAACTAGCGCAAGCGGTATTAACTGAGAAAAAAGAAGGTTTAAATCCAGGAGTAGTAACAGATGTACTTCAAAAAGGATATATTTATAATGATAAAGTTATAAGACCAGCAATGGTTAAAGTTAGTGAATAAAAAATAAGAAAAGAGGAAAAAATATGAGTAAAATTATAGGAATAGATTTAGGGACTACTAACAGTTGTGTTAGTGTTCGTGAAGGTAGCGACACTGTCGTTATAGCAAGTGCAGAAGGAGGAAGAACAGTACCTTCGGTAGTTGCATTTAAAGGTGATACAGTATTAGTTGGTGAAACAGCTAAAAGACAAGCTGTAACAAATGTTAAGGGAACTGTATCGTCAATTAAAAGACATATGGGAACTGATTATAAAGTTGATATTGATGGAAAAAGTTATACTCCACAAGAAATTAGTGCTAAAATACTTAGTAAATTAAAAGCAGATGCTGAAAGTTATTTAGGACAAACAGTTACTAAAGCAGTTATTACAGTTCCAGCATATTTTAATGATGCTGAAAGACAAGCTACAAAAGATGCTGGTAAAATAGCTGGGCTTGAAGTAGAAAGAATTATTAATGAACCAACTGCAGCAGCTCTTGCATATGGTATGGATAAACAAGATACAAATCAAACTATTTTAGTATTTGACTTAGGTGGAGGAACATTTGACGTTTCTATACTTGAACTAGGTGATGGTGTATTTGAAGTAAAATCAACTAGTGGAAATAATCATCTAGGTGGAGATGATTTCGATCAAAAAGTATCTGATTATTTAGTAGAAGAATTTAAAAAAGAACAAGGTGTAGATTTATCTAAAGATCCAATGGCTATGCAAAGAGTTAAAGATGCATCAGAAAAAGCTAAAAAAGATTTATCTGGTATGGAATCAACTCAAATAAGTTTGCCATTTATAACTCAAGTAGATGGAAATCCAGTGCATATGGATATTACACTTACTAAAGCTAAATTTGAAATTCTTTGTAAAGATTTATTTGATTCTACTTTAGAACCTGTTAAAAAAGCATTAAAAGATGCAAATTTAACTAATAAAGATATTAACAAAGTTATACTAGTAGGTGGATCTACAAGAATACCTTATATCCAAGAATTAGTAAAAAAAGAATTAGGTCAAGAACCTTCTAAAGGTGTAAATCCAGATGAAGTAGTTGCGATGGGTGCCGCTATTCAAGGTGGGGTACTTACTGGAGAAGTTGATGATATAGTATTATTAGATGTTACTCCATTATCATTAGGTCTTGAAACTTTAGGAAATGTTATGACTGTTTTAATACCAAGAAATACTACGATTCCTACAAGTAAAAGCCAAGTATTCTCTACTGCTGTTGACAATCAACCTGCTGTAGATGTACATGTACTTCAAGGTGAAAGACCAATGGCTGCTGATAATAAAAC
>CAYJFC010000019.1:0-27744 GCA_964369625.1 uncultured Muribaculaceae bacterium | reverse complement strand
AAAACAATAACAATTAATGCCCTTTGTGTATTTGGAGGAATTGAAATAAAATAGTTGATAACATTAATCAACTATTTTTATTTTGAATAAATTATTATAAAAGTTTGCGTTTTTGTAAAAAAAAAGATAAAATAAATATAGGTGATATGAAATGGGAGTAGTACAAGATTTAGCAATAAAATATATTAAAGAAAATCCAGGAGGAATAGCATGGAGAGTAAAATCACATGCCAAAGTAATAGAAAAACATTTAAATGAGAATGAAGAAGTAAAATTTGTTTTTGTAGGACAAAAAAATGATCGTTTTTACGATTTATTTACTTCATGTGTTATTGCATTAACTAATAAAAGAATTTTAGTTGGACAAAAAAGAGTTGTTTGGGGATATTTTCTTAAATCTATAACACCCGATTTATTTAATGATTTGTATGTTTATCATGGTTTAATATGGGGAAAAGTTAAAATAGATACTATGAAAGAAGTTGTAACAGTTTCTAATGTAGCTAAAAGTGGAGTAGATGATATAGAAACAAGTGTTTCGATGCATATGATGAATGCAAAAAGAGCTTTAAGAACTCCATTAAATAAATAATTATGAATAAAAAATTAATAATTTTATTATCGTTTATAGTTTTGTTATTTATAGTATTTATATTTATTTATAACAAAGAAAGCTCTTATGAATATAAATATGAAGTTTATAAATATCAAATATTAGAACAGTTTGATGCAGATAAACAAATGTATACATTTGAAATTAGCGATAATAATACAAATTATCAAGTAGTGTTAAATTCAGAGCCAATTAATGAAAGAGAACTAATTACAAATATTAAAGAAGTTAATAATTCTTGTATTGAAATTATTGGAAAGCTTGAATTTTATTCTGTATGTTCAAATGGAAAAGATACTTATTTTAATTATGAAATCATTGATAGTGATATAAAAAAAACATATGAGTTAATTGATGTATATAACACTTTAGATAAAAAATTTTTAATATGGAATTACGATGGTTTTATTTACATTAATGATAATAAATTTGAAGAATTAAATCTTTTTGATAAAGATACATATACGCCTCAATTATTTATAAATGTAGGGGATAAGTTATTTGTTCCAGATTATAGTGAAAAATATTATTTTTCAAAATTTTATTTAATAAATTATGAAACTGGAAAATACGAAGATACTGTTTTTAATTCAGAAATAAGTTTTGATTCAAATTTTATATCTTATGAAAATGATGTTTTAAGAATTTACGATAATAAAAATACTAAAGCTTATGATTTAAATATAGCAAATGGTGACGTGAAAACTATTAATGGGATAAACTACGAGGAATCTGATTATATTAATAGTAATAATACAAATTATTATAATATTAAAAATAATGTATTATATTTTTCTTATAAAGAAATTAAAATTTTATTAGATGATATATTGATAGATGATATTATATATCAAAATAATGATGAAGTAGTATTCATTTCAGAATCAAAATTATATTATTTTTCATTTTATAATGAATTAACGCTTTTAATGGAAAATAAAGAATGGCAATTCAATCATTTAAATTTAATACATATTTATTAACATAATTTTATTCATAACATATTTTATACTAGGTGATAATATGTTTGATAGATATAAAGTGAAAAAGGGTGAAGATTTAAAGTTAATAGCTCATAAATTTGGAACTGAAGAAGAATATTTAAGAAATATAAATGATATATATTATTTAGACCATTTTTACGAAGGAATGGATATTATTGTTCCTCGTGCAAAAGATTTATATTATGAAGTTATGAAAACGAATGAATCTGGTAAAATAGTTGATGTAGCACGTAAATACAATATTAATCCAGTGTTATTTGCAAATTTAAATGGTTTAGAAGCAGATGATTATATATATGAAAACCAAGAAATAATCATACCTAAAAAAAATTATAGTTATTATATAGTTAAAGAAGGAGACTCTATACTAAATGTTTCTCAAATATTTAATATATCTAAAGAACGTTTACTAGCGCACAATGAAACTATATATTTATTACCTGGACAAATACTAGTAAATAAAAAAAATATTTAATATAGGTTTAAACTATATTTTTTTTATGGTACAATTATATAAATAAAGGGAGATTAGTATGATATTAAGAAAACCATACGCTTTTTTAATTAAACATTTTAAATTAGTGCATTTAGTATTATTTATTTTAACTTTAAATATTTTGAGAACTTATTATAATATTTATACATTTTTCAATGATTTTGTAATGAATAATTATGCAACAGAATTTTTAGATAATACAAGTAATTTTATAGGAGCTCATACTTTTATAATATTAATACTTATGATATTAATATATTTTACTATTTCGCTACTTTTAATAAATAAAAGAAAAAAGTCGCGTATATATATTATATCCATAATAGCATATATACTAATATTAGTAATGACTATAGTGTATGTTTCAGTTTTTAATTCAATGGAATATGAACTTCTTAGTGCTAATTCATCAAGAGTATATCAAGATATTGGTTTAATAATTTATTTATCTCAGTATTTCTTTATAATAATTTTAGGAGTTAAAGCAATTGGATTTAATGTTAAAAGATTTAACTTTTCAAATGAAATTGAAAAGTTAGATTTAGAACATAATGATAATGAAGAAGTAGAAATTAAATTTAATGTTGAATTAACATCATTAAAAAAAGGGTTTAGAAAATATTTTAGAGAATTTAAATATTATTATAAAGAAAATTTTTTTATAATATCCCTTATAATAGGATTTATAATAGTATTTATAGCAGTGCAGTTATATACTAATTCTACTTTATATACTAATGATACCTTTGATGAAGGAGAAATATTTAGTTATAATGGGATAAATATTAATGTTTTGGAATCATTTGTTACAGATAAAGATTTAGGTGGAAACATAATAAATAATGGTAAAGTATATTTAATACTAGTTGTAAATTTAGAAAATACTACTGAAGAAAATATTAAAATAGATGCAAATCAATTAAAAATTTATGAAGATGATGAATATATAACTCCTAAAATAAGTTATAGTTCTAGTTTTTCTGACTATGGGTCTATGTTAGGAACATATTTATATTCTGAAAGTAGTAAAACATATGTTATTCCTTATGAAATACCTTCTTTAGAAAATTATGAAAATTATGATTTAAAATTATATACGGGTTCAATTGGTACTGGAGAATCATCTCAAGCTACTAATAGTGTAGTAGATTTAAAACCGGTAGCACTCAATGATATTATTAGTGTTGATACTTATCAAAAGGAAGAAAAACTAGTTTTTAGTAATACACCACTAAATAACAGTTCTTTAATAATAAATAATTATGCTATTAGTAGTAGTTATATATATGATAAAATTTATATAAATACATTAGGAAAAGAAATAACTTATAAAGAGAGTATACAATTAGATTCATTAGGAAAAGATGCAGATAAAACATTATTAATTTTAGATGGGTCATTTACATTAGATGATACAGCACTATATTATTATGAAAATAAAAATATAGATGATTTTGTAAATAACTTTGTTGAAATTGAATATAATGTTAATGATAAAACATTTATTAAACCAGCTGAAGGTATTAGTAATGTTGATGTTGAAGGAAAAATCATTATGAAAGTTCCAAGTGATGTAAAAAATTCCGATAAAATAAATTTAATTATTACTATAAGAAACAAAGAATACAAATATGTAATAAAAAATTGACATAAACATGAAAATATATTAAAATAATATTGCTTAACCAAATAGCAATATTTACGGAACCATAGCCAAGTGGTAAGGCCAAGGTCTGCAACACCTTCATCGCCGGTTCAAATCCGGCTGGTTCCTCCAATAAAAAATAATCCATAATTGTTATGGATTTTTTTAATTAAATAAAATTTTAATATTGTTATTTATAGGTATATAATGTATAATTTATATTAGAATAGGATATATATGGATAAAAAGGGTACAAAATCACAGCTAAACGATATAAAAGCTGTGAAATTTTATAATCGAAATGTAAAAGAACCATTAAAATTCGTAAGTTCAATTATAAGTTGGACTATTTTTACTATTCTTATAATTGCAGCAGGATTTCTAATATATTATTTTATTTCAGCTCAAATATACGCTAGTAAAGGTGCTGGGTATGAACCACAAATTTCTTTATTTACGATTATTAGTCCAAGTATGGTTCCAAACATTGAAGTATATGATGTTGTAATAGTTAATAAAGTAAATGATCCTGATGAAATAGAAGTGGGGGACATTATATCATTTAATTCTACAGATTTTAGACCTGGGGAAACTATTTCAGTTACTCATAGAGTTGTAGAAATAATGGTAGATAAAGATGGTAATTATAGTTATTATACTAAGGGAGATAATAATTTAGTTAGAGATCCAAATCCTGTAGTATATGAAGCCATTACTGGTGAAGTTACCCTTAAAATACCACAACTTGGAAGAATACAATTCTTTTTAGGAAGTAGTTTTGGTTGGCTTTTATTAATAGTTATTCCTGCGATATATGTAATTGCTAAAAGTATAATAAAAGTAATAAGAACATCAGGTATAGCAGAAAAAATACCAACTACAAGTAAACTATTCCCTATATTTAACAAACCTCTGTTACTACCTTATAAAAATAAAATAGAATCAAATATAGAATATATTAAACCAGAAATCCAAGAAGACATAATAATTAGAAAACCAGAAAATGATTTAAAATCATTAGAGGACATATATGAAGATTTAAAAAATATTTCCAAATAAAAAGGAAATATTTTTAATTTCCAAATTCTTTTTCAATATCTATGTCAGTTATTTCTTTGTGGTTTTCATTATCTATTATTTTAAGCTCAAAATTACTAACTTCAGCGGCTAATAATAATATAGTATAAGGAACCATTCTAGAACCATTTTCATAATGCGAAAGTGTGCAAGGGGCTATAAATAATTTTTTAGCAAATTCTTTTTGATTTATTCCACGCACAGTCCTCATATATTTTAAATATTGACCTAACATCATATATTAATCACCAAGTTCATTATCTCAAAATTGTCATCTTTTGACACTAAAGTGTTCAATATGTAATTTTTATATTTTTAGTAAATTGACAATTTATAGACTCTATGATAATATTTTAATGTTTTAAGAGGACTTATGGAAGAAAAAAATTTAATTGAAATAGAGCAAAGTATAATTAAAAAATATAGAAAAAGCATCTGGAGAAAATTTACAAAGGCAATTAATGAATATGATTTAATTAAAGAAAATGATATAATTGGTATATGTATTTCTGGTGGTAAAGATTCTTTTTTACTTGCAAAATGTTTTCAAGAAATAAAAAAACACGGAAAAATAAATTTTGATATTAAGTTCTTATGTATGGATCCCGGATATAATTTAGAAAATAAAGCAAAAATAAAAGATATATCTAACAAGTTAGGTATTGACATTAATATATTTGAAACTGATGTATTTAAAGTAGCATCAAAATTAAATAAAAACAATCCATGTTATATTTGTGCTAGAATGCGCCGAGGATATTTATATGACTATGCAAAAAGTTTAGGATGTAACAAAATAGCTTTAGGTCATCACTTTGATGATGTAATCGAAACAATTTTAATGTCAATGTTTTATAATGGAAGAATACAAACTATGTTACCCAAATTAAAAAGTAGTAATTTTGATAATATGGAGTTAATCAGACCTTTATATTTAATAAAAGAAGAAGACATAAAAGCATGGGCTAGTTATAATAACATTGAATTTATTGGATGTGCTTGTGGGTTAGAAAAAGAAAATTCTAAAAGATTGGAAACCAAAAAATTTATAAAGAAATTAAGAAATAAAGATGAATTAATAGATTTAAATATTTTTAAATCTGTAGATAATGTTAATTTAGAACAAATATTAGGTTATCACGCGAATGATGAATATCATAGTTATATAGAGAATTATGATAAAAACTAGATATTTACAATAGTATTTAAAATTGTTATAATGAAAACATAAGTTACCAAGAAGGAGGTTTTATCATGCCAGCAGTATTGGAAATTACTAAAGAAAGTATAATTAAAGGTGCAGTTAAATTAATAAATCATAAAGGATGGGAAGAACTTAATGCTAGATCACTAGCTAAAAGTATGAATATTTCTACTAAACCACTATATAGATTATTTGATGGGATGCCAGAAATTACAGAAGCAGTATATAAGGAAATATATATACAATATGATGAATTTATTAATAGTAGAATTGATAGTAAAAAAGCATTACTAACATTATGTATTGCATATGTTGAATTTGCACAAAAATATAAAAATTTATTTATTAGTTTATTTTTATCTAATAATTTGAAATGGAAAAGCATTAATAATGTTTTAGATGAAAAATGGAATCAATCTACAATTATAAATTTAGTGAATAAACAAAATTTAAGTTTTGAAAAAGCAAAAGAATTATTTATGAATATGTGGCTTTATTCAAATGGTCTAGCTACACTTGTAGCCACAAATGATATAAATATTGATGAAAAAGAAATAATGATTAAAATTGTAAAAGCATATAAAGTCTTTATAAATTAATACTGTTGTGCTATAATTTTAATGGAGGTAAAAGAATGAAAAAATTTTTGTTAGTAACATTATCAGTAATGTTTTTAGGAATTGCTAATGTTAATGCGGAGGTAGAATTACCGAAGGTTGAAGATGGAGAAAAAGTAACAGTATATATGTTTAGAGGAACTGGATGTTCTGCATGTGAAGCAGCGATTGAAGAACTAAATAGTTATGCTGGAAAATATGATGACTATTTTGAATTAGTTACATTTGATATTTGGGGACAAAATCCTGATCAAGATAATTCAGATTTATTAGATTATTTTATTCAAATGTTTCAAGGGGATAATACAATACCATTTTTTGTAGTAGGTGATAGCTTTTCACAAAACGGTTTTAGTGAAGCTGTAATTGAAGCTGCTATGAGCGAATATGTTAATGAAGATTATGTTGATGTAGTTGCAGAGCAAATGAAAGGTATGGAAGATAAATATACACCATCAGATTTAGAACAAGCTTGTATCGATGAAGGCATTACTTATATAGCTCCTGGAGAAGAAGTTCCAGTTCAGTATGATGTATTTATAGTAGTAGGTATATTTGTTGTAGTAATTGGTGGTATTTTATTTTTAGTATTAACACCACAAAAAAAATCTAAAAAATAAACTTTGTTTATTTTTTTTTGCAATAATTCATAAAAAAAACAATACAATGTATTGTTAATTTATGTTATGAGGATTTTCTTTATAAACACGATTTCCATTTAAATCAATGTTATAACTCACTATTACTTGACCATTTCCATCTTTAACTTCAATAAACAATGTATAACCAACAACACCACTTCCAGCAGTATTTAGTATAGCATCTATAGTACGGTTAATTGTGATATTATTTGCAAGTCCTTTAATTGCATTAATTTGTGTTTTAAGTTTATTAGTATCAGTTGTTGCAATATCTACAACAGGTTTTCTAATTTCTTCATTTTGATATAAATTTAAATCTATTGCACAGTTGTTATTTCCAACAATATATGCAAGTGTATAAGTTGTATCATAATTTAAATCGCCAAATGAACAAACTGGTGTAGTAACATCTCCATTAATAGTTAATTTTGCACTTTCGATAGTTTGATTTCCAGAAGAATCTTTTGCACTAATTTTAATTTCATAAGTTCCTGGATTAGTATATCCCGAATAATCTAATTTTTCACCATTTTCATTGATTCCATCGCTATAAAAAGTTATATTACATTCTTCTTTAGAATTGTCTGAGCATTTATCTAAAAAATCATTTGCACTATATTTTTCATCAATTTCAATCGATATATCTTTAACAGTAAGATTTGGTATAGTTGTATCAATAACATTAATAGTAACATCATGTTTTTCATTATATATTTTAAGTTCTGCTGTATATTTTCCTAGTTTAGTAATATCAATATCTTTAGTATTAATTTCTATTTTGTCTTCCTCAACATTTTTTAATTCTTCGAAATATAAATCTTGTTTAGGAAGTTCTGAATTTATTTCTATATCCAAACTTTTATGTAATTCAATAACTGCATTTTCGGGAGCTCTATTAGTAAGAGTGCTAGTTATAATAAAGCAGATTATAACGCCTATAACACTTAAAGAAATTATTACAATGTTTATGATATTTTTTTTTCTATTATAAACTTTGTTTTTGAAAAATTTTTTTGCCATTTATATCACCTTTAGTTAAATAATATCATATTTCAAATAAAATAGAAAGAAAATCAAAAATTTTTACAAAATATTGACTAGAGTCTAGTTTTATAATATAAATAATGATATAATTTTAGAAAGTGGTGGTGACTTATTATGAAAAAAATATTTTTTGTATTATGTATGTTTTTTAGTATAGCATCAGTTAGTGCTTCAGAAGATGTATTACCGATATGTCAAAGTGAAGCTATTGTATCTTTTCAATTAATTGGAGTTGTTATATATATAATAAAGATTTTAATTCCTGTGATGATTATAATAATTGGATCTTTTTCTCTAGGAAAAGCAATATTAACTGGGGACGACAAAGACACTAAAAAAGCTTTTGGTTTGATAGTTAGAAAATTAATTGCAGGTATTATTATTTTTTTTGTTCCTACCATAATAAATGTAGTTTTAAATTTAGTTAATGAATTAGATATTGTTCAAAACAAATTTGAATTATGTTCTAATTGTGTATTTAATCCTTATGGAGAAATTTGTGAAGAAGAAGTAAAGTTTGCAAAGAATTGTATGGGTAACAATCCAAGTGATTTATGTAAAGGTCACCCTTATTGGGGGGGGAATTAAATATGTTTAATGTTTTTTTTAAATTTGCAGAAACAATTTTCATTGACATTTTTCTTAGTATTGATGCAATGATCTATTCGTTTATTTCAGAAATGTATAAATTATATTTACAAATAGCTAATGCAAGAATTTTTACAGATGAAGTCATAAAGGATTTTGCTGATAGAATATATATAATTATAGGAATGATAGCATTGTTTTTAGTGACATACGCTTTATTACAAATGGTTATAAATCCGGATAAAGGAAAAGAAAATGGTAAACAAATTGTTCAAAGATTAGTTATAGCGTTAGTTTTAGTTCCGCTAGTGCCTTTAATATTTAACTTTTTTTATGAATTTCAAAATTCAATATTAAGCAATAATGTTATAACGAATTTGATTTTAGGAACTCCTTCACAACAGTTGTTAAATCAAGAAAAAACGCCAACATATATTGATATTAAATTTTATGCAGATTTATATGGTGAGTCAACTGAAGTATATGCATGTTCAACATGTGAGTTATCTGATTTAGAAAGTTGTGATGATTATGTTCAATTTAAAGATGAAGCAGCCGAAGGTTGTGTAGAAGGAAAAATTTTAACAGAAACAGTGTATTTAGATTCTGAAATATTACGTCAAGAAATGATTGGTAATCAAATGTCATATTCATTATTAAATGGTTTTATATACCCTACAAATGGAAGTTATGAAACTAAAGTTTCAATTGATAATGGTTTTTTTAAAGATAATGCATATTTAACTTATGGTGAAATCGGATGTGCTATTGGTACAACAGGGTCGGTTATAGTTACATTAGTTACAGGGGGATTAGGCGCAGTAACTCTTGGCGGTGTAGCAACAGCTTGCGGAGCTAGTTTTTTAATAGGAGCTGCTACTGGTACAGTTGCCGATACAGTAGAAGATATCTTTTTCACGGAAGATAAAAGCACAATGAATGATGCAAGAAATCAGATTATTTCCACAGGTGATTTCGGCTTAATTTCTTCATATTCTAAATCTATAATAAATGGCGATATTAATTATATGTTTTTTGTGTCAACAATAGTAGGTCTTTTTATGTTGTATCTTGTTTTTTCTTTTACTCTTGATTTAGCAGTAAGAGCAGTAAAATTAGCTTTTTATCAACTAATTGCTCCAGTGCCAATTTTTTTGAGTATAGTTCCGCAAAAAAAAGAATTATTAAATAATTGGATAAAATTAATCTTAACTACGTATGCAGAAGTGTTTATTAGAATAATTTGTTTTTCGGCGGTTGCATATTTTGCATCGAGCATATCTGATATTATTACTTTAAATTTAGGATTTTTAGCAAATACCATAATAATTACCGGTATTGTTGCATTTGCTAGATTATTCCCAAAACTTCTAGGGGAAGTTACAGGAATAAAAAGTGAAGGAATGAAACTAGGTATAACACAGAAATTAGCAGATGGGGGAGCTCTTGTTGCTCTAGGAGCTGCTAGGACTGCTACTAGAGCGGGAGTTAAAAATTTAAACAAAGCACGAGAAAATGGTTATGGATTTTGGAAAGGTGCGCGTTCTACATTAGCAGGATTTGGATCAGGCTTTATTAGAGGCGGCAAGAAAAATTTATCTGCAAAAAAATTCAGTGAAGTTACTGAAAATGTTAATCAGGCAGTAAAAGACACAACAGATGCGAGAGATAAACGATTTAAAAGAAAAGCGCGTTATTCAAATGAGATGAAAGATTATAACACAGCAAAAGATGAGATATATGCTAATGCTGAAATGGAAAAAGAAGCAGAAACAGCGAAATTAGAAAGTGCATTAGGACGTCCGTTAACTAGAAGAGAAAAAATTGCGAGAGGAATAAAACATAAATTAAAAACAGAAAAAGATGTTTTTATAGCCAGATCTAAAGCTGGGAAATTTGGTGATTATGCATATAATTTAAATGATTGGGCAGGAACAGTGGAAAATTTATCAGAACTTGATGCTGATTTGAATTATATTAATAAATTTAATGAATTAAAATCATCTACTGCTAAAGCAGGAGTAGAAATGTCAAAAGAAACAGCGCTTAGAAACTCTAGTTATGTTGCTAGCAAATTAGAAAAAAATGTTGATCCTTCTAAAAAGACAATGTATATTACATCTGGATTTACATTAGGGGGATATGACGAAGAACTTGAGAGATTAAAAAAAGATGGATTTAATGCACCATTTGAAGTCACATATGAAACGCTGGATTATAGGCATGAGCGTGATGAAAATGGAAATGTAACTAATTCAGTTAAAATAAACAATAGAGAAGAATTTGAAAAATATGTTCAGTCTCTTAAAAATAATATATTAAGAGCGAACAAGGTTATCGAATTTGAGTGCGCAGAGGCTGTTCATAATGGAACAGAAGCTATAGTAGAATATTTAGGAGGCTCTGATAGCCAAGAAGTTAAAGATTTAGGTGGAAAACTGCATTATCTTGGTAATCTAGGAGAAGCTAATCGTATAAAATCTACTAATTTATATTCATCTGACCCTGCTAGACATGCTAGACTTACTGGACGCTCAGAAAAAGAAAATCCAAATGATTATGGCGACTTTCTTAAAGATAGTTCTGATAAATTGAGTAATAATAAAGGAAAAATAGAGGCACAAAAAGAAAAAATTGAATCATCAAAGCAAATGCGTGAAGAAGAAAAAAGTAATAAAAAATAGGAGGAATAGAAAGTGGAAGAATACATGATACCGGCAAATAGTAAAAAATCTATGTTAATACTTGGATTTTTTACTTATATTGATTTAGGTTTATTTGTATCAGGAGCAGTAACAACACTGTTTTTGCTCTTGATATTTAATGTAACAACAATAGCTGCATTAATATTAATGTTATTACCATTGTTGATTACATCTTTTCTAATAATGCCAGTACCTTATTATCATAATGTGCTGCAGTTTATTACTAATATTCTTACTTATTTTCTTGGAAGAAGAAATTATTATTGGAAAGGTTGGTGTGTTAATAATGAAGATATTTAATACAAATAAAAATCCTGGTTCTAAGTTTACAGAAGACTGGCTACCAGTTAAACAAATTATGAATGGAATGATTCAGCTAGATACGGGAGAAATAGTTACAGGAGTAAAAGTGCATCCTAAAAACATATTCATTATGGAGCAAGGTGCACAGCATTCTATGATTAATAGACTGCAAAATTTTTATAATACATTTGATTATGAATTTTGGCTATTAATAGCAGATAGACCAGTTGATATAGGAGTATATTTATCTCATTTACAAATAATGTATCGTAATGAAATATCTCCAGCAAGAAAAAATATTATACTTCAAGATATCAACAAGGGTAATTTATTTATGAGTAATGAATATAGTGTTGTTGATACTGAGTATTTCTTATTATTCAAAGAGAAAAAAATGGAATTGATTCAAAAGAAATTACACAACATAATGAGTGGACTTGCTACTAGTGGACTTCAGTCAACACAAACAAGTAATGATGATTTAAGAATGATTTTAGATAATTTTTTAAATGATGGTGATAAATCTACAGTTGGGACGGTGATGTAAATGAGTTTGTTTAAAAGTGAAGTTGCCCCAAAAGGGATTGAATTTAAGTCAACTGAATTTAGATTTGGTGATAAATTTTCAACTATTTTAACAATCATATCATTTCCCAAAAGTATTTATCCAGGTTATATAAGTGATTTAATTAACATTTCTGGAGTAAAAATAGCCATTAAACATATACCGATTCCTTTTGATACACTTAGAAAAATGTTAAATAAAGAAGTTGCTGATTTAAAGACAAGATATCAAAATGAAAAAGATAAAACAACACAAGAAAAAATAAGACAAGATTATGAATCTTTAGAACAATTTATTTCTATGCTTGCAGCAACACAATCTAGAATTTTTGATTTCCAACTTCATATTATGATTACAGCAGATTCACAAGAAGATTTAGAATTTAAAAAAATGGAAATAAGAAGTTATCTTGAAGGTATGAAAATGCGTGGTATATCTTTAATGTTTGAGCAAGAAAAGGCATTAAAATCAATGCTTCCAATATTTCCAGCACAAGACATTGAGCAAAGAATAGGAACTCCGATTCCATCAACTACGGTAGCAGCTATGTACCCATTTGTTTTTGATAGTATAAAAGATCCAGGAGATGCAACACTTTTGGGAGTTGATTATTCTGGTGGAGTAGTTTTGTTTAATCAATTCTTATATCAAGAAAAAAATGAAGCCAATAGAAATAATGCTAATTTAATACTATTAGGAACTTCAGGAAGTGGTAAAAGTACAACTGCAAAACTTTTACTTAGAACACATTTAAGAAATGCTGCCAAAACTGTTGTAATTGATCCAGAGGGAGAACTTGGTGAAATGACTTATGCCATGGGAGGCGATTTCTTAGACCTTGGTAAAGGTGGAGATTTTGGAATGATTAATCCACTTGAAATAGTAGTGGACGCTGATGAAGAAGAAATAGAACAAGGACTAGGATATACTGTTTTAACTAGAACTATTCAGCAGATTAAAGCATTTATACGATATTATTCTCCTTCTATAGAAGATGATGTATTAACTTTATTTAGTGAAGTAGTTCAAGACACTTATAAAAGATTTAAAATAGATTATGATACTGATTATACTAAACTTACGAGTGAAGATTTTCCGACATTTGATGATGTATATGCAACAATCAAAGGTAGACTTTTATCTATGACAGATGCTACACATGAGCGTGATATTATGGAAAGATTAGAACTTAAAATAAGACCGTTAGTAAAAGAATTAAGATATTACTTTACAGGACATACTACTCTTGAAATAGAAAGTGATTTTATAGTATTTAATATTAAAGAACTTATGAATAGTGATACAAATATTAAAAATGCCTTATTTTTTAATATATTAAAATATGCATGGGGACTTTGTTTAGATAAGGAAATTAATACTATAATGATGGTAGATGAAGCACATGTATTATTATCAGGTAAAAATGAACTAGGTGCAGAATTTTTAGCTCAAATACAAAGAAGAAGTAGAAAATATAATACTGGTACTATAATTATTACGCAGCAACCAACTGATTTTGCAGACCCAAGTGTAATAACTCATGGTAAAGCAATATTTGATAATGCATCTTATTATATAGTAATGAATTTACGTAAACAAGCAGCAGATGATTTAGCTAAATTAATAGACTTAAATGATTCTGAAAAAGAAAGTATAAAATATTATACACAAGGACAAGCTTTATTTGTATGCGGCGGAAGACGTATGCAAATAAATGTTGTTGTAACACCTGAGGAGCTGGATTCATTCGGTTCAGGTGGTGGACTATAAAAAAGACTTTTTTAAGTTTTTTTTTTATGATATAATTAATAATATATTAGGTGGTGACTATATGGATAATAATAATGAAGAAATTGAATCATTAAATGATGAAATGAATCCAGAATTTTTAGAGGAAAATCCAAGTAATCAAAGAGAAAACAAATTGCCACAACAACCAAATAGTCAAAATAAATTTTCAAAAAATAGACAAAGTAATTTTAGAAAAGGAATTAAAAGCGGAATAGCGGCAAAAAATAATAAAATGCAGCAAAATAAAAAAACTGAGGATGCACAAAATAATAGTGCTACTGATGAAAATAAAGAAAATCCTTTAAATAAATCAAAGGAAAATAAAGAAAATGTTAATGAAGAAGCGGAAAATAAAAATTTTAATGTAGTTCAGTTTTTAAAAACAAGAAATAAAAATTCAGCTAGTTTATTTACACGAATTTTATTAACTCCAGCGATGTTACCAATGTTATTAATAGCAGGAGGAATATTACTATTGTTGTTATTTATAATAATAGGATTATCACTTAACGGAGGCGGTAGAGGCTCTAGCTCGGGTAGTAACAATTATACAGGTAATGGAGAAGTGATTTATGAATATAATGGGTCACTAAGTGAGTTTTTAAGAATGTGGGAAGGTACAGGAAAATCTTGTACTATTGATGGTCAAGATGGATATTTATCATATTATGATACCTCTAATATAATTACAATAGGAATTGGTCTAACCAATGCCGCAATTGGTGAGGCTTTTGCCATTAAGTACATAGAAGAAAATAATATAGAAAAATACTTTACTGCAAGAGATGGTCGATATTACGTTGAGTATCAAGCATGTATTCCTAAAAAATATATGGACGACATAAAAACTTTGGCTACTCAAGTAGGATCGTATAGAGTACAAGTAGATAATATTGCAAAAGAATTGGAATTAGATTTAATGCCACATCAAATAGAAGCAATGGTATCGTTTAATTATAATCTTGGAGCTAAGCATACTAGAGCATTATTAGTAGCATACAAAGATGGTGGTTATGAAGGGCTTTGGAATTTAATGAGTCAATACGATTGTTGTCCAGAAACTCCACTTCGAAAAAGAAGAAAAGGCGAAATGGCTCTTTTTGTTACAGGAGATTATACTGATCAAGGTTTATTTTATGGTAGATCGTTAGAGAATTATTGGGAATTAAATTCTGAAGGAATACTAGAAAGAGAATATAAACCAGTATATATAAATGGCAACCCAGGTGTGGAGGGATATTATTTTGAAAATCCATTCACAGATTTATATTTTACAACACCACTAAATGGAATGTACAATTGTACTAGTCCATATCAAAGAGCTAGAACTCTAACTATAAATGGTACTACTTCAACTAGAAATCACGTAGGACTTGATTTTGGTGCTCCAACAGGAGTAGAAGTTTTAGCTATGGAAGATGGGGTTGTTGCAGTAAATTCATATGATGCCGGGGGATATGGATATTATGTTTCAATTGCTCATGAATCGGAAGGGTATGAGAAAATAAGAACTGTATATGCTCATTTTATGAAAAAATCTCATTTAAATGTAGGTGATGTAGTAAAACAAGGTGATGTAATTGGTTATGTAGGTTCAACTGGGGCCTCAACTGGACCACATTTACATTTAGGTATTTATATAAACGGTGAGGGAAGAGATCCATCATTTTTCCTTAATGTTTCGCAGGTTGCCCCAAATTATGATAGTATAAAATGTAGAATGTATGAAGAGGAGTTGGTATTATGAAAAAATTAGTTTATTTGTTAATAGCGCTGCTTGTAACAACAGGTTGTTCAGCAGAATATTCTTTAACAATAAATGGCTCAAATGTTACTGAAAATTTAAATTTAGTATACGATGAAGATAAAGAATATAATACTCAGTCTGAAACTACAATTCAAGATTATTTTTATATGTTTGGTAGTGAAAAATATCCATTATATAATGATGTTCGTATTGATGCAGATGGAAATTTCCCAACTGGAACTAAATATTATGACATTGATTTAGTGGAAAATAATTATTTAACAGCCATTGGGAATACTAATATTTCTAGTTTAAGTAAATCAAATTTAATTAACTCTTGTTTTAATTATTTTAGTGTTTCAAGAGATGAAAATTATTATACATTGTCAACAGAAAAAGATATTATTTGTTTTGAAGATTTTAACTTACTTGAGGATATAACAGTAAATATTACAACTGACAATAGAGTAATATATGACGATGCAGATGAATTTGATGAAGAAACTAATACTTATAAGTGGCATTTTACACAAAGTAATTATAAAAATAAAACACTTAAATTAATATATTCAAATGATTATGAAATAGAAGAAGAAAATATTAATGATGATACGGATAACGAGAATGACGGTAGTAGTAATTCTGGAGATAGCGCATTTGGTGAAAATAATATAATAGAAAATCCTGCTATAATTGGAATAATAGTTGTATTGTTTTTTATAATTGTGTTAATAACATTAATTATTGTCAAAAAGAAAAAGTTGTAGATAAAATACACTTATAGTATAATAACAAAAAAAGGAGAAAATTATGAAATTTAAAATAGAACCTAAAGATTTTTTACTATTTGCATTATATGCAGTAGCGCTGATGTATTTAAGTGCGATATTGCTTTTAAATTTATCATCTTTTGCTAATGATGGAGAATTTCATGGTTTTAATCCAATGCTAGCATTTACTCCAGAATATTTACCTGCAACATTAGCAATATTTTTTGGGTCTCTAATTATTATTTTTACTAGTGTTACTTCATACATATTTAATAAAGAAAAAGGTATGGGGATGGGGCTTAAATTTGGTCAAAAAAATAATGATGGGTATTCAAGATGGAGTAAAGAACAAGAAATTAAGAATCAAAAAGATATAGAAAAAGTGACTTCTACTCAACAAAATTTAAATGCAGCAGGAATACCAGTTATTAATAACGAAAAAGGTATATGGGTAGATAATGGAGAATATCATAATTTAGTTATAGGTTCTACAGGCTCTGGTAAAACAGAATGTTTAGTTAAACCAATGGTAAATTTACTCGCTCGTAAAGGTGAAAGTATGATTATTACTGATCCTAAGGGAGAAATATATAAATATACAGCAGAAAATTTGAAATCAAAAGGTTATAATATAATATTACTTAATTTTAGAGAACCTCAAAGGGGTAATGCATGGAATCCATTAACGCTTCCATATACTTATCATAAAGAAGGCAATAAAGATAAGTCGACAGAACTTTTAAACGATGTAGCTTTAAATATTTTATATGATCAATCAAATAAAAATGATCCGTTTTGGGAAAAAACTTCTGCAGATTATTTTGCTGGAATTACACTGGGGTTATTTCAAGATGCAAAAGAAAAAGAAATTAATTTAAATAGTATTAATTTTATGAGTACAATTGGGGAAGAAAGATATGCAGCTACATCAACATACATAAAAGAATATTTCACTTTAAAAGGTGAAAGTTCTAAACCATATGTTTTTGCGTCCTCTACAATAAGTGCTCCTAATGAAACTAAAGGAAGTATATTATCAACATTTAGACAAAAAATAAGTATATTTTCTTCAACAGATAATTTAAGTGAAATGCTTTCATATAGTGATTTTGATATGAGAGATATAGGGCGTAAAAAAACAGCAGTATTTTTAGTTATTCATGATGAGAAAAAAACATATCATAGTTTAATGACAATTTTTATTAAGCAGTGTTATGAAACGTTAATAGATGTTGCCCATGAAAACGGTGGAAAACTTGATTTTAGAACAAATTTTATATTAGATGAATTTGCTAACATGCCTCCGCTTAAAGATGTTGATTCAATGATATCAGCAGCAAGAAGTAGGGCAATTAGATTTACTTTCATTATTCAAAATTTTGCTCAGCTTGCAGATGTTTATGGAGAACATGTTGCAGAAGTTATAAAAGGTAACTGTGGTAATTTAATATATTTAATATCTACAGAACTAAAAGCTTTAGAAGAAATTAGTAAAATGTGTGGTGAAGTTAAATCAAAAGAAAAAGACAAAACTGATTCAAGACCACTTATTACAGTTTCTGATTTACAAAAATTAAAATTGTTTCAAGCAATTACAATTAGACTTAGAACTAATCCATTTAAAACACAGTTAAAACCTAATTTCAAAATAAACTGGGGGGAAAATTATCCGTCAGCAGAATATCCTAATAGAACATTTCAAGAAGTTGCTTTATTTGATGTAAAAAAATATGTAACAGATGAAAAGAAAAGAATAGCAATGGAAAATGGACAAGATCCAAATGCAATACCTGGAATGGGAGGATTTAATCCCTTCGGAGCTCCAGGCGGGATGAGAAATCCATTTGCACCTAACGCTGGAATGCCTAATCCTTTTGCCCCAAATCCTAATATGTCTAATCCTTTCGGACCAACACCTAATAATTCTAAAGGAAAACCATTTGGTGATTTAGATATTGATGAAATGATGAAAGATATTGATAAAAGATTAAAAGAATTAGATGAAGAAGAGAAACTAGAAAAAGAAAAGTTAAAACAATCTATTGAAAATAAAACGGAAGCTGAAATTAAGGATATATCAGTGCCTTCTGATAATAAAAAAGAAGAAAAAATTGATAAACCTAAAATTAAAGTGGATACACATAGTAAAATAGTAAATGAAAGTGATGTAACTGATGATGAATTTTTTGACGATTTTTTCGATGATTAAATAGCTTAGGCTATTTTTTTATTTACATAATAATGAATTACATATATTATATTAGTGATAATATGAAAAAAATAAATATATGTGAATATAATAAGAATATGGGATTATTAATAGATGTAAGACATCCTATAGATTACCTAAAAAATCATCACCCAGAAAGTATAAATATTAATCATGAAAAATTAATGTATAATCCACAAAAATATTTAGATAAGAACCAAACCTATTATATTACATGTTTAAATGGTAAAAATAGTAGTAAAGTAGTAGCTTTTTTAGAATATCTTAAATATAATGTTGTTCAAGTAGTGTGATTTAGCAACTATTAGTGTATAATATAATTGGTGATAGAAATAGAAGTATTAAATAGCATTAAAGAATTATTAGATAATTTTTTGTTGGATGCAGGAATATTTGCTCCACTTTTAGCATGTTTATTTATTGTGCTTGAAGCAATAATACCTATACTTCCATTATTTGTATTTGTGTCTATTAATTTTATAGCTTTTGGAACTATACTGGGGTTCATTATTTCTTGGTTATTAACTATACTAGGCTCAGCGTTAGTATTTAGTTTAGTTAGAAAAGGTTTTCAAAAATGGTTTATAAAAAAATCTGGAGATAAAAAGAATCGAACTTCATTTAATAAATATGTTAATGAATTATCTTTGGCAAAGTTAACTATGATAATAGCTATGCCATTTACTCCATCTTTTTTAGTTAATATATCAGCTGGAATAACAAAAATTTCTTTTAAAAAGTATTTTGTTGCACTATGTATAGGTAAAATATTTAATACTTTTTTCTGGGGATTTATTGGTAGTAATTTAATTGATAGTATAACCAATATTAGAACTTTAATATCAATAGGAATAATGCTTAGTCTTGCATATATTTTAAGTTATGTAATTAATAAATGGTTACATTTAAAATTGTAATTATATATTTATATGATATAATTTTAATATAGGAGTTGATAACATGGATTTAGAATCATTTTTTTCTTCATTTTTAGGAGATTTAACAATCGCAGGTATAATTTTATTTTTAACATTTTTGGGAAATAAAATTATAAGTAATATGATAAAGAAAACTATTAAAAGAAAAAATAATAAAAATTTAACAACAATTTTAATGTTTATAAATAAGCTAAAAAGTTTTGCGATATGTGTATTAGGTTTTTTAATTGCTTTATCAAGATTTGAAATGTTTTCAACAATATCAGTAGCTTTAATATCGGTTTTAGGTGTTGGGGCCACTGTTATAAGTTTATCATTTAAGGAATCTCTTTCAAACTTTTTTTCAAGTTTTGAGCTTGTGATAAGTAAGCCGTTTGAAATAGGTGATTATTTAGTATTGCCCGAAAAAAATATTTCAGGCAAAGTTGAAGAAATAACAATGAGACATACTATTTTAAAAACCGAAAATAATAAAAAAGAAATACTTCCAAATAAGACACTTAATTTGTTAATAATTGAAAATCATAATAGAAGTTATGATGAAATTATATTAAATACTATTTTTACAATTGATAGCAAAGCAGATGTAGATAAAGTTATAAAAATTATAAAGGAAGAAATAATAACTGTTTGTGAATTAACTCCAGAAGAGGTTAATAACAAAATAGAATATCCTAAAGTAGATGTTATAGAGTGGGATATGAGTAGCACTAAACTTAAAGCTCATGTTATATCAAATAAAATGGAAAAAGCACAGGAAATGGTATATAAATTAAATTACAATGTAAAAAAACGTCTAAATAAGGCTAAAATATAAGAAAAATACAATAAATGTTTGTATTTTTTTCTATTTTATGATAGAATTTTAGTGCAATTATCTTTTTAATTGTATGTTTTGTGGGAGGGAATGCGGATTTGCCCGTACCACATAACGCGGAAAAACAAATAATTATAGGAGGTGTTTTACGTGGCTAAAGAAATCACTAAAAAAATTAAAATTCAAATTCCTGCTGGAAAAGCAACACCAGCTCCACCTGTTGGAACAGTGTTAGGACCTGCTGGAATTAACTTACAAGAATTCTGTACAAGATTTAATGATGCAACTCGTGAAAAAATGGGTGACGTTGTTCCTTGTGAAATTTCAATTTATGATGATCGTACATTTGATTTCGTATTAAAAACTGCTCCAGCTGCTTTTTTACTTAAAAAAGTTGCTAAAGTAGATAAAGGTTCTAAAAAAGGAGCTAACGAAATTATTGCTACTATCAATAAAGAAGATTTAGTTAAAATTGCAGAAGAAAAAATGGTAGACTTAAATGCAAATAGTATTGAAGCTGCTATGAATATTATTGCTGGAACAGCAAGAAATATGGGAATTGCAATTAAAGGATTAAATGATGCAGAACTTGCAGAACAATCTAAAGAAGCTGCTGCTCATGATGCTGATATGGCTAAAAGAGAAGCTGAGCTTGAAGCAATGGAACAAGAAGCAATTGAAAATGCTAATAAAGAAATTGAAGAAGTACCAGTTGCTGGTGAAGAAACTAAAGAAGAAAATTAATAAAGTAAATTTATTTACAAATCCGCTAATAAACCACAGTTAGGAGGAAATATACGTGAAAAAACATGGTAAAAAATATGTGGAAGCATCTAAAAATGTAGATGCAAACAAATTATATACTGGTAAAGAAGCTGTAGAACTTGTTAAAAAGACTACAACTACTAAATTTGATGCTACTGTTGAACTTGCTTTCAATTTAAATATTGATTCAAAAAAATCTGATCAACAATTAAGAGGATCACTAGTATTACCTAATGGTACTGGTAAAACTAAATCAGTTTTAGTTTTAACTAAAGGTGCTAATGCAGAAGCTGCTAAAGAAGCAGGAGCTGATTATGTAGGTGATAAAGATTTAATTGAAAAAATAAAAACTGAAAATTGGTTTGATTTTGATGTAATTGTTGCATCACCAGATATGATGCCTGAAGTTGGTAAAATTGGTAACATCTTAGGACCTCGTGGTCTTATGCCTAACCCAAAAGTTGGAACTGTTACACCAAACCCAGCTGAAGCAGTAAAAAATATTAAAGGCGGAATGGTAGCTTATAAAAACGATACTTATGGAAATGTTCATACAATCGTTGGAAAAATATCATTTGCTGATGATAAATTATTAGAAAATATTAACTATGTAGTATCTACTATTTCTAAGGTTAAACCAACAACTGTTAAAGGAGTATTTATTGAAAGTATTACTTTAACATCTACAATGGGACCTGGAATTAAATTAGATAAAAATAGTTTTGACATTTAATAATTAATGTAATATAATAACAAATAGAAAAGCGATTCGCCGAAGAAAGTAGGGAACTAATAGTTTTAATAATCCTACCGAGGGAACCATATGACAAAATAAGTCTAGGCTTCCCCAGTGGAAGCTTTTTTATATAAAAAAAGGAGGATATATGGCAAGTCAAAAAATTCTTGAAAGTAAGACTTTAGTTGTTAATGAAATTGTTGATAAAATTAAAAACAGTGAATCTGTAATTTTATTTCAATATCAAGGACTAACTGTATCAGAGTTAACAGAATTAAGAAAAGAATTATTTAAAATTGAATCTGAAATTAAAGTATATAAAAACACTTTAGTTAAAAGAGCAATGGATGAACTAGGACTTAATGTTGATGAATTCTTAGCTGGACCTAATGCTATGTTATTTGGTAAAGATTTACTTGAACCAATTAAAATCATTTCACAGTTCGCTAAAAAGAATAAAAAAGTTGATATTAGAGTTGGAGTTATAAGTGGTTCTGTAGCAGACACAAATGCAATTAAAGAGTACGCTGATATTCCATCAAGAGAAGGATTACTTACTATGCTTGCTGGAGGCATGATCCAGTACGTTAGAGATTTAGCAATAGGCTTAGATCTTTATGCCAAAGACTTAGAAGGGAAGGATGAATAATATGGCAAAATTTACTAAAGACGAGTTCATTAATGGACTTAAAGAAATGACTATTCTTGAAGTTAAAGAATTAGTTGATGCAATGAAAGAAGAATTTGGTGTTGATCCATCTGCTGTAGCTGCTGCACCTGCTGCCGCTGCTGCTGTTGAAGAAGGACCATCAAGTAAAACTGTAGTTTTAAAATCAGCTGGAGCTAATAAAATAGCTGTTATCAAAATTCTTAAAGAATTAACTGGTTTAGGATTAGTTGAAGCTAAAGGTTTAGCTGACAACGGTGGAAATGTTAAAGAAAACGTTCCTGCTGAAGAAGCTGAAGCTATCAAGACTCAATTAACTGAAGCTGGTGCTGAAATCGAATTAGCTTAATTTTTAGTTAATTAACTTAGAATGCGTAATGCATTCTTTTTTTGTTATTTTGTATATTTGTAAATAAATAAAAGAAATATATTGACAAAACATGTAGTTAAATGATATATTAGTAATGCTATTTTATTAAGTTCTACCTCGGTAGAGCTTAATTTAAAAGATTAAACGACACACCAGGATGTGTGTTAATGGAAGGAGAAGAATATGCCAACAATTAGTCAGCTTGTTAAAAAAGGTCGTGGAAAGAAAACTAGAAAAAGTAAAAGTCCAGTATTAAACGTAGGATATAATGCTTTAGCTAAAAAAGAAACTGGTAGTAAAGGTCCTCAAAAAAGAGGAGTTTGTACTCGTGTTGCAACTAAAACACCTAAAAAACCAAACTCAGCATTAAGAAAATATGCACGTGTTAGATTATCTAATGGAAAAGAGATTGATGCTTATATTCCAGGAGAAGGTCACAATTTACAAGAACATAGTGTTGTACTTGTAAGAGGTGGACGTGTTAAAGACTTAATCGGGGTTAGATATCACATTGTTCGTGGTACACTTGATACTCACGGAGTTGATAAACGTAAAAAAAGCCGTAGTAAATATGGTGCTAAAAAACCTAAAAATTAATAGAAAAATAATATAAAAGAAAGGAAGAAAAAATATGCGTAAAAGAAGAGCAGTAAAAAGAGATGTACTTCCTGATCCGCTTTATCAATCTAAAGTAATTACTAAAGTAGTTAATTCATTTATGTTAGATGGTAAAAAAGGAACAGCTCAAAAAATGCTATACAATGCTTTTGATATAGTAAAAGAAAAAACAGGAAAAAACCCAGAAGAAGTATTTAATGCTGCAATGGAAAATATTAAACCAGCTTTAGAAGTTAAATCTAAAAGAGTTGGTGGTTCTAATTACCAAGTTCCAATGGAAGTTAATGATGAAAGAGCTATGACTTTAGCAATTCGTTGGTTAACTAACTATGCTAGACTTAGATCTGGTAAAGGTATGGCTGAGAAATTAGCTAATGAAATTATTGATGCATCTAACGGAACAGGTGGATCAGTTAAAAAACGTGACGATGTTCACAAAATGGCAGAAGCTAATAAAGCATTTGCACATTATAGATGGTAGGAGATAGATATGGCAAGAGATGTTTCGATTGACAAATTAAGAAACCTTGGTATCATGGCACACATTGATGCTGGGAAAACTACATTTACAGAAAGAGTATTATTTCATACAGGTATAACTCATAAGATTGGTGAAACACATGATGGAGCTAGTCAAATGGACTGGATGGAACAAGAAAAAGAAAGAGGTATAACAATTACTTCTGCTGCAACAACAGCACATTGGAGAGATCATAGACTTAATATTATCGATACTCCTGGTCACGTAGACTTCACTGTTGAAGTTCAAAGATCACTTAGAGTATTAGATGGGTCAATCTGTTTATTAGATGCTAATGCAGGGGTAGAACCTCAATCTGAAACTGTTTGGAGACAAGCAGATGAATATAAAGTACCAAGAATGTTCTTTATTAATAAAATGGATAAAATTGGTGCTGATTTCTTTGCATCAATGGATACAATTGGTTCAAGATTAGGAGCAAATTATGCAGCTATTCAGTGTCCAATTGGATCAGAAAATGAGTTTAATGGTATTATTGACTTAGTAACAATGAAAGCATATAAATATGATGGCGGAGAACATGAAGAATCAGTTGAAATAGAAATTCCAGCTGAATTAAAAGATAAAGCTGATACAATGCGTATGGAGCTTATCGAAAAAGCAGTTGAATATGATGATGCTTTAATGGAAAAATATCTTGAAGGAGCAGAACTTAGTGTTGAAGAACTTAAGGCTGCTATCAGAAAAGGTGTTTTAGCATCTGCATTCCACCCAGTAATGTGTGGATCAGCATTGTCAAACATTGGTGTTAAAATTGCTTTAGATGCAGTACTTGATTACATGCCTGCACCTACAGATGTTGCTTCAATAGCATGCATCGATAAAGATGGTAATGATATTGAAAGACACCCAAATGACAATGAGCCATTTACAGCTTTAGCATTTAAAATAATGACAGATCCATTCGTTGGAAGACTTGCATTTTTCAGAGTTTACTCTGGTAAATTATCAAGTGGTTCATATATAATTAATGCTACTAAAGGTGTTAAAGAAAGAGTAGGTCGTATCCTGCAAATGCATGCTAATAACCGTAAAGAAATTTCAGAAGTTTTCTGTGGTGAAATAGCAGCGGCAGTAGGTCTTAAAGATACTACTACAGCAGATACTTTATGTGAGGAAAAAAATCCTGTTATCATGAAAGGAATGGAATTTCCACTTCCAGTAATTGATATGGCGATTGAACCTAAAACTAAAGGTGATGTTGATAAAATGGGGACTTCACTTCAAAAATTAGCTGAAGAAGATCCTACATTTAAATATAAAACTGACTTTGAAACTGGTCAAACAGTAATAAGCGGAATGGGTGAGTTACACCTTGAAGTTTTAATCAGAAGAATGAAAGATGAATTTAACGTTGAAGTAACAGTTGGAAAACCACAAGTTGCATACCGTGAAACTATCACAGTAGAAGCTGAATGTGAAGGAAAATATGTTAAACAATCAGGTGGACGTGGACAATATGGACATGTTTGGGTTAAATTTGAACCAAATAAAGAAAAAGGTTATGAATTCGTTGATCAAGTTGTTGGTGGTGTAGTTCCTCGTGAATATATTCCAGTAACTGACAAAGGATTACAAGAAGCTATGGCTGGCGGAATGCTTGCAGGATTCCCTGTAGTAGACGTTAAAGCTACACTATTTGATGGTTCTTACCATGATGTGGATTCATCAGAAATGGCATTTAAAATAGCTGCTTCTATGGCTTTAAAAGAAGCTGTAAAAAAATGTAAACCAGTTATTTTAGAACCAGTTATGAAAGTAGACGTTATAGTACCTGAAGAATACATGGGTAATGTAATGGGAGATTTAACTTCTAGACGTGGTAGACCGCTTGGAAACGAATCTCGTGGTAATGCTTTATCTATTAGAGCTATGGTACCACTTGCTGAAATGTTTGGATATGCAACAAGCTTACGTTCAAACTCACAAGGTAGAGGTAACTTTACAATGGAACTTGATCATTATGAAGAAGTTCCAAAATCAATCGCTGAAGATATAATCAAAAAAAACAGCGCTAACTAAAAATAATACTTGAATTTTTTTCAAGAATTAGATAAAATATAATAGTAATTAGAGGAGGAAATATTATATGGCAAAAGCAAAATTTGACCGTTCGAAAGAACACGTTAATATCGGTACAATTGGTCACGTAGACCACGGTAAAACAACTTTAACTGCTGCTATTTCTAAAGTATTATCTGGAAAAAATGGTAACGAAGTAGTTGATTTCGCTAATATCGATAAAGCGCCAGAAGAAAGAGAAAGAGGTATTACAATTAATACTGCTCATATCGAGTATTCTACAGAAAAAAGACACTACGCTCACGTAGACTGTCCAGGACATGCTGACTATGTTAAAAACATGATCACAGGTGCTGCACAAATGGATGGAGCTATCTTAGTTATAGCTGCAACTGATGGGCCAATGGCTCAAACAAGAGAACACATTCTTTTATCAAGACAAGTTGGTGTTCCAAGAATCGTTGTTTTCATGAACAAATGTGACATGGTTGATGATCCTGAATTATTAGACCTTGTTGAAATGGAAATTCGTGAATTATTAAGCGAATATGGATTTGACGGAGATAACTGTCCAATCATTAGAGGATCTGCTCTTAAAGCTCTTGAAGGAGATGCTAATTGGGTTCCTAAAGTTGAAGAACTTATGGCTGCTGTTGATGAATATATCGAAACTCCAGCTCATGAAACTGACAAACCATTCTTAATGAGTGTTGAAGATGTATTTACTATTTCAGGACGTGGAACAGTTGTTACTGGACGTGTTGAAAGAGGAACATTAAATCTTAATGACGAAATTGAAATCGTTGGACTTAAAGATACTGCTAAATCAGTAGTTACTGGTATTGAAATGTTTAGAAAATCACTTGACTTTGCTCAAGCTGGTGACAATGCTGGTATCTTACTTCGTGGTATTTCTAAAGATGATGTAGAAAGAGGACAAGTTCTTGCTAAACCAGGATCAGTTACTCCACATACTACATTTAAAGCTAGCGTTTACGTTCTTTCTAAAGAAGAAGGTGGACGTCATACTCCATTCTTTACAAACTATCGTCCACAATTCTATTTCAGAACTACTGACGTTACAGGAGTTGTAAACTTACCAGCTGGTACTGAAATGGTTATGCCTGGTGATAATATTGAACTAGAAATCGAATTAATCGCTCCAGTTGCACTTGAAGCTGGAACTAAATTCTCTATCCGTGAAGGTGGAAGAACTGTTGGTTCAGGTGT